>JAAYUS010000131.1 GCA_012517605.1 Bacteroidales bacterium | reverse complement strand
TGAAGCAATATGCGAATGTGAATGATCTTAAGAAATATCTCGACAATCAGGGACTGCTTGACAAATTCATTGCATTTGCAGAAAAGAACGGAGTGAAACGTGATGCCAGAGGGATAAAAGTTTCAGGCGGAATTATTGATATTCAGCTCAAGGCTTATATTGCACGGAACATGCTTGATAACAAGGGATTCTATCCGATATGGAAGGACCTCGACACAACCCTGAAATATGCTGTTGATTATCTGAATAAAAAGAAAACCTGATTTCAGCCAGGAATAATATACAGGTGACTAATCAAGCTTACCGGCAAAATCGGCAACGACCTCAACGGCAAGATCCTGTTCCTCTATAAATCCCATATGTCCTGAGTTGTTGAACACGATAACCCTGGCATTAGGCGGAAGAGAAACCCTTTTCTGAATATCCTCGCAGTCGATATAATTATCCTTTTTCCCCAGAATCCACAGGCACGGGACCTTTCCGGCCTCCATAAGTTTAAGCCGCGACGGCCTCAGCATCATTCCGTTAAGCACCGCAATAATACCTTCATCCCTGATGGTTGCAGCGATATCCTTTGAACGCTGTACCGATTCACGGAAAATAATTTCGTTGCCAGGGGCATACATGTTTGAAATGTTCTCGGGGTAAATAAGGTATTTCTTTCCGGAACGCACAACCCTGACTTCCTTTTCCCGTTTATCGATCACCGCAGGTGTATCTGCAAAGGGATGTGAATGGAAAAGACAATAACCTTTCAGCATTTCCGGATAAAGTTCCAGGAATGCGAGTGTCGCATACCCCCCCATGGAATGACCGACCAGAAAAATCTTTCTGATGTTGATGTTCTCGAGGAGAGCTTTTACTGCTCCGGCTATGAACTCCATCGTGTGGCAATCACCATATACCTTTGAAAGACCGTGCCCGGGAATATCAACTGATATTACCCTGAATTTACGGGCAAGCCTGTCCGCAAATCCGTTCCATATATCTGAAGTCTCCAGATATCCGTGGAGAAGTACTATCACTTCCCCCTCGCCTGTATCGGAGTAGTATATCTTGCCTCCGTTATATAATATGTAATAATTCATGACCGGTCAGTTACAGGATATGTTCCTAATTTAGTAAAATCCGTTTTCATAAGCAAAATATGGCAGAAATTTAGTTAACCTGTGTAATTGTTAAAATGATTTAATAATTATATTTTTAGAAATTGTTATTCCGCTCCCGGGAAAGAATTTAATTTTTTCACCGCCAATGAATAAAATTCTATTTTCATCTATCTCGAAGAAGTTCGTAATGGCACTGGCAGGATTGTTTCTTGTGCTTTTTCTGCCGGTTCACCTTACGATAAACTTCATGCTTCTCAAGAGCGATCCAGGGCCATTTAACAATGCCGCCCGTTTTATGGCAACCTTCCCTGTAATAAGGATATTTGAGATAGTCCTGATCTCAGCGCTTCTGATCCATATAACATGGGGAATAACCCTTCAGATCGGAAACTGGCTTGCGCGACCTGTCGGATATGCAGGAGGCAGCAAATCGGAAACAGCATTTTTTTCAAAATTCATGATATGGACAGGGGCATCAGTGCTTATTTTCCTCGTACTCCATTTCATTAATTTCTATTTCATAAGGCTGGGGCTCGTAAAAGGAAATCCTGAAGACTTTTATTCTGTCGCACACCAGCTTTTCAAGATCCCCTCCTATGCAATTATTTATCTGGCCTGTTTCGCACTTCTCGGGCTTCATCTCTATCATGCCCTTTCGTCAGCCTTCCAGACCCTTGGCCTGAACCACAGGATCTGGACGCCCGTCGTAAAGGTCTTTGCCTGGATATATGCTGTTGCAATACCTCTCGGATTTGCAATTATCTTAATCACAATCTGGAAGTTCAGATAGAAAAACCGCAAAAATGGCTGCACTTGATTCAAAGATACCGGAAGGTCCTCTCGCACAGAAATGGACTAAATACAAGGCTTCCGTAAAACAGGTCAATCCTGCCAATAAAAAGAAGCTTGACATAATTGTTGTGGGTACAGGGTTATCAGGGGCCGGAGCTGCATCGGCCCTGGGAGAACTGGGTTACAATGTAAAGAATTTCTGCTATCAGGATTCACCACGGAGAGCACATTCCGTTGCTGCACAGGGAGGCATCAATGCTGCCAAGAACTATCAGAACGACGGCGACAGCGTGTACCGTCTTTTTTATGACATGATCAAAGGAGGAGATTACAGGGCAAGGGAAGCAAATGTCTACAGAGCTGCCGAGGTCAGCAACCAGGTGATCGATCATTTTACAGCACTCGGGGTGCCGTTTGCACGCGATTACGGAGGGACTCTTGATACCCGCTCATTCGGCGGAGTTCAGGTATCAAGGACATTCTATGCCAGGGGACAGACTGGCCAGCAATGCCTCCTGGGATGCTACTCTTCTCTTAACAGGCAGATAAAGAAAGGCAATGTCGTGATGTACCCCCGCAGGGAAATGCTCGATCTTGTCGTAATAGACGGTAAGGCAAGAGGCATAATAACACGTAACCTCATAACCGGGGAAATTGAACGCCATTCGGCTCATGCAGTGGTACTTGCAACAGGCGGTTACGGAACAATATATTATCTTTCAACACTTGCAGTGAATTCAAATGCTTCGGCTGCCTGGAAGGCACATAAAAAGGGAGCTTTCTTTGCAAATCCGAGCTTCATTCAGATACATCCTACATGTGTTCCCCAGCTGAATCACTTCCAGTCGAAGCTAACCCTTATGTCGGAGTCGCTGAGAAATGACGGCCGTATATGGGTGCCGAAGGAAAAGAATGACAAACGGCCTGCCAACTCAATCCCGGAAGAAGACAGGGATTATTACCTTGAACGGAGATACCCGGCTTTCGGGAACCTCGTGCCGCGTGATGTTGCTTCAAGAGCTGCAAAGGAAAGATGTGATGCAGGATATGGCGTAGGAAAGACAGGACTTGCCGTGTACCTCGATTTCAGGGATGCTATCAGGAAACAGGGGAAGAAGGCAATTGAAAACAAATACGGCAACCTGTTCGAGATGTATAAGACAATAACAGGCTCCGATCCTTATGAGGAACCCATGATGATATACCCGGCAGGCCATTATACTATGGGCGGATTATGGGTCGACTATGAGCTTATGACAACCATCCCCGGGCTTTATGCGATCGGAGAGGCAAACTTTTCAGATCATGGAGCAAACCGTCTTGGTGCAAGCTCACTTATGCAGGCTGCCGGAGACGGTTATTTTGTTCTTCCAAATACCATATGCAACTACCTCGCCGACGAGATCCGATTACCGAAAATCTCCACCGACCTGCCGGAATTTGCTGATGCTGAAAAGTCGGCAGTGGAACGTCTCAAAAGCCTCCTTTCAATAAACGGAAAACAGACCGCATCTTCGTTCCATAAACGCCTTGGGAAAATAATGTGGGACTATTGCGGGATGACACGCAATGAAGAGGGATTGAAAAAAGCACTCGTGCTTCTTGAAGAATTGAGGAAAGAATTCTGGAGCGACCTGAAGGTGCCCGGTAAAATCAACGGGGTAAACCAGGAACTTGAAAAGGCAGGAAGAGTGGCCGATTACCTCGAACTTGCCAGCCTGCTTGTTACCGATGCCCTTGACAGGCGCGAATCATGCGGTGCGCATTTCAGGGAGGAGTTTCAGACACCCGACGGGGAAGCCCTGCGAAACGATTCAGGTTACGCATATGTGGCAGCATGGGAATATGCAGGCGAAGGCAAATCCCATATCCTTCACAAGGAGCATCTGAAATTCGAAGAAGTGGAATTAAAAGTCAGGAGTTATAAATAACAGAAGATATGGATCTCAGATTAAAGATATGGCGCCAGAAGGATGCAAGTTCGCAAGGCAGCTTCGAAACATATCCCATGGAGGATGTCTCTCCCGAAATGTCATTCCTTGAAATGCTTGACGCCCTTAATAAAAAGCTTGTTGAACAGGGAAAGGAACCTGTGGCGTTTGATCATGACTGCCGCGAGGGTATTTGCGGATCGTGCGGCATGTATATAAACGGACATCCCCATGGACCGGTACCTGCCGTGACAACATGCCTGCTTTCCATGAGATATTTCAGGGACGGAGAAACTATCTGGATTGAACCTTGGAGGGCAAGAGCCTTTCCCGTGATTCGTGACCTCATAGTTGACAGAAGCGCTTTTGATAAGATCCAGACAGCAGGAGGATTCATCTCGGTAAACACCGGAGGAGCACCCGAAGCTAACTCAATACCTGTTCCAAAAAAAGATTCCGACAACGCTTTCGATGCGTCGATATGCATCGGATGCGGTGCGTGCGTTGCCGCCTGTAAAAACAGTTCAGCCATGCTCTTTGTCTCAGCTAAAATATCCCAGTTTGCCCTTCTGCCCCAGGGAAGGATCGAGGCAAAAGAGAGGGTAAGGGCCATGGTTGAAAAAATGGATGAACTTGGATTCGGAAGTTGTTCCAATACCGGCGCCTGCGAAGCCGAATGCCCCAAACAGATCAGGCTTACCAACATTGCCAGGCTCAACCGGGAATACTATAAAGCATTCTGATATATTTTCAAAACACATCACCAATACATGATTATATGGGAGAACGTTCAGCCAGGATAAGGTATGTAATATGGCTTTCATTTGTCGCTTCGCTTGGAGGCTTCCTGTTCGGATACGATACCGCTGTCATCTCGGGAACCGTTGACCAGGTCTCAAAACAGTTCAGCCTTGATGATATTACAAAAGGATGGTATGTGGGCTGTGCCCTGGTTGGATCCATAAGCGGGGTGGTCTTTGCAGGCACACTGAGTGATATGTTCGGAAGGAAGATAGTGATGCTTTTATCCGCTGTACTTTTCACCCTGTCGGCAATCGGATGCATGATATCATCCGGAATAAACCAGCTCGTTATTGCAAGAATCGTCGGAGGCATCGGCATAGGAGTTGCATCGGTCGTGTCACCATTGTATATTGCTGAAATCTCGGTTCCTGAAGCCCGGGGAAGACTTGTCTCCCTTTACCAGCTTGCAATAACCGTAGGATTCCTTGCTGCGTATCTTGCAAACTTCGGACTGCTCAGGCATTCCGAGACATTGCTGGCAAAGGAGGCAACATCAGGATTGTATGGTAAATTCTTTGCCACAGAAGTCTGGAGAGGGATGCTGGGAATGGAATCATTGCCGGCCCTGTTGTTTTTTATCGTCCTGTTCTTTATTCCTGAGAGCCCCAGATGGCTCATTGTAAAAAAACAGGAACCAAAGGCGCTTTCAATTCTTAATAAAATTTACGGTGAACAAGAAGCAGAAAATCAGGTAATTAATGTAAAGAACCTGATAAATATGGAAACAAAATCAGACTGGAGGATGCTTCTCCAGCCCGGATTCCGGATGGCTATGTTCATCGGAGTGGTTCTTGCAATGCTTGGCCAGTTCATGGGCGTAAATGCTGTGCTGTATTACGGCCCGACAATATTTGCTGAAAGCGGACTGTCGAGAGGCGACTCATTGTTCTACCAGGTACTTGTCGGACTTGTAAACATGCTGACCACTGTACTGGCCCTTGCAATAATCGACAGGGTCGGACGCAAAAAGCTGGTTTACTGGGGAGTCTCCGGAATGATAATCACCCTTTTATTGATCGGCATCTATTTCAGCTTTGGAGAGGCCCTGAACCTGCCGCACATATTCCTTCTTATATTTTTCCTTCTTTACATTTTCTGCTGTGCGATCTCTATTTGCGCGGTGATCTTCGTCCTTCTTTCGGAAATGTATCCGGTGAAGGTAAGAGGTGCTGCCATGTCAGTGGCAGGTTTGTCGCTCTGGATAGGCACCTATCTTATCGGCCAGCTTACGCCCTGGATGCTGTCGACGCTTACCCCTGCAGGGACCTTCTGGCTTTTTGCTTTCATGTGCGTGCCTTACATAATGATCGTATGGAAGCTTTTGCCCGAAACTACCGGAAAATCACTGGAGGAAATTGAGGAGATGTGGCTATTGAAAGGAAAACAAAATTAAAAATACAATCATGGATTTAAAACCGCTGATAAGACTTTACAGGGATGAACTCCTGGAAAATGTAGTTCCGTTCTGGCTTAACAAATCGCAGGATCCCGTCAATGGCGGATATTTCACATGCCTCGACAGGAAGGGGGATGTTTTTGATACTGACAAGTTCATATGGCTGCAGGGACGGGAGGTATGGCTTTTTTCGATGATATACAATAACATTGAAAAAAAGCAGGAATGGCTTGATTGTGCATTGCAGGGAGGTGAATTCCTGAGGAAATATGGTCACGACGGGAATTATAACTGGTATTTCTCTCTTACACGCGAAGGCTTACCATTAATTGAACCATATAACATCTTTTCATACACCTTCGCCACCATGGCTTTCGGCCAGCTCAGCAAAGCCTCAGGTAACAGCGAATATGCAGAAATATCAAGAAAAACATTCGATATAGTCCTTTCAAAAGTAAATAATCCAAAAGGGAAATGGGATAAATCTCACCCCGGGACACGCAATCTGAAAAACTTTGCGCTTCCGATGATCCTTTGCAACCTTGCCCTCGAAATAGAACATCTGCTCGATGAGAAATTCCTGATGCGTACCATCGATACGTGCATACATGAAGTGATGGATGTTTTTTACAGGCCTGAACTGGGGCTTGTGGTTGAAAACCTTACCGCAGAAAACGAATTATCCGACAGCTTTGAAGGAAGAGTATTGAATCCGGGACATGCAATTGAGGCAATGTGGTTCATAATGGATCTTGGCGAGAGACTCAAAAACAGTAAGCTTATTGAAAAGGCGGCCTCAATTGCCGTAAGGACTGCAGAATACGGGTGGGACCAGAAATACGGAGGGATCTTTTATTTCCTTGACAGGAAAGGATATCCGCCTCAGCAGCTTGAATGGGATCAGAAGCTGTGGTGGGTCCATATTGAATCCCTTATAGCTATGTTGAAAGGGTATCAGCTTACAGGATCAGAGGAATGCCTGCGATGGTTTGGGAGGATACATGAATATACCTGGGAACATTTCAAGGACCGGGAATATCCTGAGTGGTTCGGGTATCTGAACAGGCAGGGTGAGGTCCTTCTTCCTCTCAAGGGAGGAAAATGGAAAGGCTGTTTCCATGTACCGCGAGGTCTTTATAAATGCTGGAAAACACTGGAAAAACTGGCTTAAAAGATGTTATCGACAGATGAAGAGTTGAAAGTTGTAGTGGTTAAGTGATTGAAGAGTTTATTAAAGGATATCATTCTGCGTTTTCTTTAGTCCGTTCTGATTATGAACAAGTTTCCTCGATATCCCTGATGGTCTTTGGAATGGGTTTGCCGAGCAGCTTGCTGCCTTTCTCCGTTATCAGGACATTATCTTCGATCCTGACACCGCCAAAGTCCTTCCATTTCTCAACCTTTTTATAGTTGATGAAATCCCTGAAACGGCCCTCAGTATTCCACTGGTCGATCAGCTCGGGAATGAAGTATATCCCGGGCTCTACTGTAAAGACATGACCTGGTTTGAATGGGAGTGCGAACCTCAGGAAAGCGAGTCCGAACTGATCGCTTCTCTTTACATCATCGCTGTAGCCGACATAATTTTCTCCAAGGCCTTCCATATCATGCACGTCGAGCCCCATCATATGTCCCAGACCGTGAGGCATGAAAAGGGCATGTGCCCCTGCTTTAACCGCCTCATCAACGTTCCCTTTCATAAGTCCGAGATCTTTAAGTGAAGAAGCTATGATCCTGCAGGCATTAAGATGGAGTTCTTTGTTTGTCATCCCCGTCCGGGCAGTTTTTATCGATTCGGTATTTGCCTCAAGGACGATTTTATAGATATCTTTCTGCCGCGAGCTGAATTTACCGCCTACCGGTGTGGTACGGGTAATATCGGACGCATAATGCAGTTTCGATTCAGCGCCTGCATCTGTAACCATCATCCTGCCTTTTTTAAGTATGTTGCCATGATTATGGTTGTGGAGGGTCTGACCGTTGATGCTTAGTATTATGGGAAATGCTGTGCCTGCGCCTTTTGAAAGGGCAATTCCCTCAAGAACCCCGAAGATCTTTTGTTCCCTTACTCCCGGCTTGCACATCTTCATGGCAGTGACATGCATCTCACCGGCAATGTCGAGCGCCGATTCAATTTCTTTTATCTCTGCCTTTTCCTTTACCGACCTCAGCGAAACAACTGCCTTGATAAGCTCAGCAGAGGCAAGAGTTTTCATCTGGCACGGATTTTCTTTCAAAAGCGCACCAAGGGTCATTTTTGTTTCTGCCCTGTAAGGAGGCAGAAAATGTATAGTTCTCTTCTTGGAAAGCGCATCTTTTACCATATCGTCAAGCTTTGCAAGCGGGGCTGTATTTGTTATGCCGCATTTAAGTGCAAGATCCCTGACAGTCGGTTGTGGCCCCATCCAGATAATATCTTCCATGTCAACATCATTCCCGAAAATCAGGTCCTCGCCTGAATCGAAATCCATCAGCCCGGCAAAACCCGGCATGTCGAGACCAAAGAAGTACAGAAAATCACTGTCCTGACGGAAATGATATGTGTTTGCCGGATAATTCATCGGGGCTTCCACATTCCCGGGAAATAAAGCTATCCCCGATTTCATAAGCTTATGAAGACGGGTTCTCCTTGTAATGTAAACATCTGTTTTGAACATATCTTTAGGAATTATTCATTATTATCTTCCCGCTAATTTACTAATCGTCAGGAAGGATTCCTAAACCAGCCAAATAAATATGACGGAAATTGACATACAGGGAAGTTTTAATGAAAATCCCGGCTGACTTTTACTGTATTAATTCATTAAATCCGAAAAATCAGCAAGTCTGTTATTATTGTTAAGTTATTAACAGATCCGCTATTGAAATTTTTCACATAACCGTTTATTTATCAAATAAATTAATTTGCGAATACTATCGCGAATTAATAAAACGTTATTATATTCGCAGTAGAGTTTTCAACACTTTATTAACATTAACCTGACGTTATGCCCTATAGAAGATTACCAAACACTGATGCTGCACGTATCAGAGCACTGAGGATTGCGCTTGAAAAAGGGAGGGAAGTACACCCGAGCCAGATGGCTTTTTCACCCAAGACTATCGTAAGGATACAGAAATTTCTTCCGCAGTATGAAAATATGATCCAGCTTCAGAGGCAGTCATACGCTTCCCAGAACAGCAAGAGCAGGGATTATGCTGAGACAGTAAGAAAAGCCAGGATCTATCTGACTCACTTCATAAGGGTCATGAATATGGCAATTTTCAGGGGCGATCTTCCTGTAGAGACAAGGGCATTTTACGGTCTTGCAACAAATGAAGCCACCGTTCCTTCACTGAACACAGAAAATGAGCTTATCAGCTGGGGTAAAAGGATCATTGAAGGGGAAGAATACCGTATCAGGAAAGGTGGCTGTCCCATCACAAATCCAACCATTGCCGTTGTGAAGGTCAGATACCAGAATTTTATTGAAGCCTGGAATTATCAGAAGACGATAACAAAAAGAACACTTGATTATACTGAAAAGAATGTTGAACTAAGGAAGGAAGCTGATGCGATAATTGTTGATATCTGGAATGAGGTTGAGAACACTCACAGCAAACTCCCTGAGGATCAGAGGATGGCTGCATGTGAGGATTACGGTGTCGTTTATTTCTACCGGAAAAACGAAATGAACAAGGCAGGAGCAGCATCAGAGGCTCAAAGTACAATCTGGCCATAAAATCTCCGGTTTGACAATTGGCAACATAATTCTGGGGGATTACCCGTTATTCCTTGCTCCGATGGAGGATATAACCGATCCTTCCTTCCGTTATATCTGCAAGCTGAACGGAGCCGACTTCATGTATACTGAATTCATCTCATCCGACGGACTTATAAGGGATGGCGAAAAAAGTGTCAGAAAACTCGATATTTATGATTTTGAAAGACCTATTGGCATTCAGCTTTATGGTCATCTGACCGATGCAATGGTAGAAGCGGCTCTTATAGCTGAGGCAGCCGGGCCTGAGCTTATTGATATTAACTTCGGCTGCCCGGTCAGGAAAATTGCAGGCAGGGGCGCGGGAGCAGGAATGCTCCGGAATATCCCGCTCATGATAAGCATGACCGAGGCTATTGTAAAAGCCGTGAGGCTGCCGGTTACAGTAAAAACAAGGCTTGGATGGGATGATGATACAAAAAACATAGTTGAAGTGGCCGAAAGGCTTCAGGACACAGGGATAAAAGCAATTACCATTCATGGCCGCACCCGGGCCCAGCTTTATAAGGGATCAGCCGACTGGACTCTTATTGGCGAAGTGAAGAAAAACCCGAGAATGAAAATACCTGTCATTGGAAATGGAGATATCGACGGCCCTTTGAAGGCAAAGGAGATGTTCACCAGGTACGGAGTCGACGGAATAATGATAGGCAGAGCCACTGTCGGCCGTCCATGGATTTTCAGGGACATAAGGCATTTTCTCGCCACGGGGGAACTTCTGCCTGAACCAAATACTGCTGAAAAAGCGGCAATGGCGCTATCACATCTTGAAAAATCACTTCAGTATAAGGAAGGGCCAAGAGCAATTTTTGAGATGCGCAGGCATCTTTCCAACTATTTCAAAGGCCTCCCGCATTTTAAGGAAACACGGCTTAAACTCCTGACATCCCTTGATGTCGATGAGATAAAGGATATTATAAATGAAACAGGTAATAAATACGGAGATTACCGTATCGATGACAGAACATCAGTATACGGTGTCTGATCGTCAGACCTGCCTGGCTCCACCTTCTCTGCGACAAGCGATAACGGTCCCCACCCGAAGATCTTTTTTAGAATGAACACGAAAACAATTCCCGTGACAAGCAGACCAGCAAACTCAATCCAGGGATAAACATTCATCTGCTCATATACTGCTGAAGTCTGCAAGGCAGAGGCACGGTTTGTGACCATGATGCACAAAAAGGCATTGTTTGCCGCATGTGCTCCGATTGCAGCTTCAATGCCGTCATCAAGGATCGTCACAATGCCGAATATCAGCCCGAAAAGGACATACTGCGGCATCATCTCCAGAAAGCCGAATTCCTCCACTTCCGGATTGAATGAATGCATAAGTCCGAAAAGCAGAGATGTCATCAGAAGAGGAACCCATCGGTTTCGTGCCAGCACTGCAAACCCCTGCATCAGATAACCCCTGAAAACAACTTCTTCAAATGCTGCCTGAAATGGTATGCATAGAAATGAAATTAATATAAGTGGTATCAGTGTTGATGTGGTATTGTTAAGCCGGAAATTCGAAGGATCGGCCTTCAGATAGATGAAAAAATAAAGAGCTGAAAGGATTCCGTAAACCAGCGCTGAAATAAGCAATCTGTTCCAGCGGAACGAACTGGTTCCGTTCATAATCGTTTTCATGGACCTTCCATTAAGCGGCTTCACAAGAAGGGCAAACGCCAGGAGCCCGATGAAAAAGGGGAACAGCATTGCAAAAAAGCCGAAATCCTGACCAAGACCAAGGGCGCTCAGGTCGTTTGGATTTGCCGATATTTCGGCCGTCACTCCGGGATCGGACGCCGATCTGATGTACATTGCAACCAAAAGGGGTATAGCCCCTATTGTATTTGATGCCAGCAGAACGGCAGCGAACATCACAACATATCTCCACAGGGTGTTCCTGCCGCTGAAAGATGATTCAAGATGATACATATAACTTATAATTATAACCGGGAGTGAGTCTTTTTTGGATAGTCTATGGAATAATGAAGCCCGATGCTCTCCTTTCTGTTCATCGCCATCTTGATGATCAGGTATCCAACGTTTATAAGGTTACGCAGCTCGCATATCTGTTTTGAAACAAGTGACCGCTTATAAAGGTTCTCCGTCTCTTTGTACAGGATTTCAAGCCTCACCAGTGCCCTTTTTAGGCGTAGATCAGACCGTACTATCCCGACATAATTGCTCATAATTGCCTGTACCTCCCTGAGGCTCTGGGTTATGAGAACCATTTCCTCAAGATGTGTAGTTCCCTTGTAATCCCAGTCGGGAATTTTCTCTTCAAACCCAAGACCTTTTAACCTTCCGTAAGAATGCATAACAGCACGATGTGAAAACACCACTGCCTCAACAAGCGAATTTGATGCAAGCCTGTTTGCTCCGTGCAGTCCTGTCGACGAAACCTCTCCAAGGGCATAAAGCCTGTCGATATTGCTCTGGCCGTCCGTATCAACCTTTATTCCGCCGCATGAATAATGAACACAGGGAACAACAGGGATCATATCCTTTGTTATGTCGATGCCTCTCTGCAGACAATGATTATAAACATTGGGAAAATGACTTTTCAGTCCTTCCGGATCAAGATGGGTACAATCGAGCCACACGTGCTCGTCACCCCATATTTTCAGTTCATTGTCTATTGCTCTCGAGACAATGTCGCGAGGTGCAAGTGAACCCCGGCTGTCATACCTGTTCATGAACTTCTCACCTGCAATATTCTTAAGGATGGCGCCATATCCGCGTAAAGCTTCGGTGATAAGGAAAGAGGGCTTTTTCCCCGGATCATAAAGGGAAGTCGGATGGAACTGTATGAATTCCATATTCTCGATCACACCCTTTGCCCTGTATACCATGGCAACGCCATCGCCCGTAGCGACTTCAGGGTTCGTGGTTGTCTGATAAACGTTGCCAAGCCCTCCGGTAGCCATCACTGTGATCTTTGACAGGAACGTATATACATTCTTGTTGGCCAGATCAAATACATATGCCCCATAACATTCAATGCCCGGTGAATTCTTTTTCAGGTCAACTCCCAGATGATGCTGGGTAAGAATTTCTATGGCGAAGTGATTTTCATATATCTCAATATTCGGATCATTTCGGACCTTGCTAATAAGGGTTTGTTCGATAGCCTCCCCTGTTTTATCTTTGGAATGAAGTATCCTGTATTCGGTATGTCCGCCTTCCTTTGCAAGATCGTAGGTCCCATCCTTCTTTTTATCAAACGGAACGCCCAGGTCTATAAGGTCCTTGATACGTGCAGGAGCTTCATGTACCACAAGCCTGACAACATCTTCGTTGCAGATCCCGTCACCCGCGATCAGCGTATCCCTGATATGTTTCTCAAAATTATCAGGTTCGCTAAATACTGCGGCAATTCCGCCCTGTGCGTAACGCGTGCTCGAATCATCAAGCACCGATTTCGTAACTATCGACACCTTTCCGTATCTTGACGCCTTGATCGCAAAGGTCAGACCTGCAATCCCTGAACCTATTACAAGAAAATCAGTCCGCTTTTTCATTGTCATCATTACGGTTATTGATGGCTAAAGATACTAATTAAAGTAGCAAATCATAAACCCGGCCAGCTTGCCAAACCGAACTTTTAACTTATTTTTGCTCTCTTCATACAAACTAAATTATTTATGGCTCAGGAAGATGTTTTCAAAAAACTGGTTGCACATTGCAAGGAATACGGTTATGTTTTTCCGTCGAGTGAGATTTATGACGGGTTGAGCGCTGTTTATGATTACGGACAATATGGTGTTGAGCTTAAAAACAACATAAAGAAATACTGGTGGGACAGCATGGTGCTCCTTCACGACAACATCGTTGGCATAGACTCGGCTATATTCATGCATCCGACAATATGGAAAGCTTCGGGACATGTGGATGCCTTTAATGATCCCCTGATCGACAACAAAGATTCCAAAAAAAGATACCGTGCCGATGTGCTTATCGAGGAACATCTTGCAAAAATCGAGGATAAGATAAATAAAGAAGTAGACAAGGCCAGGGAAAGATTCGGTTCCGCCTTTGATGAGAAGAAATTCAGGGAGACTAATCCGCGGGTACTTGCAAACCAGGCAAAATATGATGAAATCCTTGCAAGGTTTTCAAAAGCCATGAACGACACCGATCTTCCCGGACTGAAACAGATAATACTCGATAATGAAATTGTATGCCCGATTTCCGGCAGCCGCAACTGGACTGACGTAAGGCAGTTCAACCTCATGTTCTCTACCGAGATGGGATCAACGCTCGAAGGTTCAAATAAAGTGTACCTCAGGCCCGAAACCGCACAGGGTATATTTGTGAACTTCCTGAACGTACAAAAAACAGGCAGGATGAAGATACCTTTTGGGATAGCCCAGATAGGCAAGGCCTTCCGCAATGAAATAGTTGCCCGCCAGTTCATTTTCAGGATGAGGGAATTTGAACAGATGGAAATGCAGTTCTTCGTTCAGCCAGGAACCGAGCTCGACTGGTTTGCCAGATGGAAAGAAGCAAGGATGAAATGGCATAAAGCCCTTGGATTCGGCGATGAGAATTACCGCTTCCACGATCATACAAAACTTGCACATTATGCAAATGCCGCAACTGATATTGAATTCAGGTTCCCGTTCGGTTATAAGGAAGTAGAAGGCATCCATTCAAGGACCGACTACGACCTGAGCCAGCATCAGCAGTACAGCGGCAAAAAAATGCAATACTTCGATCCAGAGAAGGGCGAATCGTATGTGCCGTTTGTTATTGAAACATCAATAGGCGTCGACAGAATGTTCCTCCAGGTCATTTCAGCAGCTTACCTCGAAGAGGAACTTAAGAAAGAGGATGGCACAACAGATACCAGGGTTGTCCTTCGGCTTCCTGCATGCCTTGCCCCTGTCAAACTTGCGGTAATGCCTCTTGTCAGGAAAGATGGATTGCCTGAAATCGCTGAGAAGATTGTAAGCGATCTTAAATTTGAATTCAACTGCCAGTATGACGACAAGGACTCAATAGGAAGAAGGTACAGGCGGCAGGATGCCATCGGAACACCATATTGCATAACGATTGACCATCAGACCCTTGAAGACCAGACTGTCACGATCAGGTACAGGGATTCGATGGAGCAGGAAAGAGTTAAAATATCAGGCCTGAAAGATATTATTTTTGAAAAGGTCAGCATCGGTACTATCCTGAAAACACTTTAGGATGCAAAAAGTCCTTATAGTTACCTATTACTGGCCGCCCGGTTCTGGTGCCGGCGTCCAGCGGTGGCTGAAATTCGCAAAATACCTCCCCCAATACGGTTGGGAGCCTGTTATCCTTACTGTTGATCCCCGGTTTGCAACATATCCTGCAATCGATAATTCGTTGAATGAAGATATCCCGCCCGGACTTGTTGTTCACAAAACAGACGCTATTGATTATTTCCGCTACTATAACAGGGATAAATCCCTGATCCCGTCGGCAGGATTTGCCCAGGATGATGACAATGGACTGAAAAGCAAAATATCAAGATTCCTTAGGGGGAATTTTTTCATTCCCGACCCCCGGAGGGGATGGAACAGATCTGCATTTAAAAAAGCCTGTGATCTTATTTCAAAAGATAACATAACAAAAGTAATTACCACGAGTCCTCCTCATTCAACCCAGCTCATCGGTCTGAAACTGAAAAAGAGATTTCCTTCCATAAGATGGATAGCCGACATGAGGGATCCATGGACAGATATTTATTATTATGATAAGTTCTCTCCGACAATCCTTTCGAAAGCCATAGATCGTTCTTATGAGAAAAAGGTCCTTAAAGCCGCCGACAGGATCATCACTGTCGGGAAGTCGCTTCAGAACATCTTTGCTGCCAGATGTCCGGGAATTGAAAATAAATCCTTTATCATCACCAACGGGTATGATGATACTGATTTTGAAGGACCACAGCCGCCTGATCCGGCAATATTCACTATTTCATATATCGGCACTCTCCCGGATGATTATCCGACTGGCACACTCCTCGAAGTTCTGGCATCATTTACACATGCCGGCATCAGATACAAACTCAGGTTTGTAGGGAAGGTCGCCCGGGGACAAAAGAGGCTTATCGACTCACTGCCCGATCCGGAAGCTGTTGAACTCATTCCATATTCTGACCACACCCGGGCAATAAGTTACATGCGGAGCTCATCTGTTTTGCTGCTTATCATTCCTGAACATAAAAGTTCGGCAGGGATAATCACCGGGAAGCTTTTTGAATACCTGGCCTCATGCAGGCCGGTTCTCTGCCTCGGCCCTGTAAACGGAGATGCTGCGCTGATCCTCAGGGAGACAGGGCATGGAAGGTGCTTTGATTACAGGGATTCAGGAGGGATTTCTGCTTATCTTAAAGCGGCAATGGAAGGAAACGAAAAAATCCCATTATCACGGCCCGAAGAATACAGCCGCCAGAAACTGACCTTAAAAGTAGTGGAAACACTGACTTAGTGTTAAATAATTAACAATCTGCCTTTGATTCGGCCGCCTATATGAAAACAGGCATTGTAGTTGATAACGAACTTAATAACGATAAACGGGTCCTGAGGGAAACCGGCATACTGAAGGACTCAGGTCATGAGGTCTTCGTCCTTTGCTTTGGCTTCAAAGGGGAAATGATGCACGGGATAAACGGGCTGCATATCACAAGGATAAGCATCAGCAAAAGGATAAAGAACATCCTCTTCTTCTTTCTTAATCTCATACCCGTCTATGAATGGATATGGTCAGGAGCTATCCGGAGGTTTATCATTGCAAATAATCCGGAAGTGCTGCATGTCCATGACCTCTATATGTCGAGGGCAGCATACCGGGGCATCAGGCAGTCGGGCAGAAAAATACCGATGATCCTCGATCTTCATGAGAACTATCCTTATGCAGTAACAACCTACAACTGGACAAAAGGTTTTTTAAGAAGTCTCCTGTCACGTCCGGAACGTTGGAAGACAAAAGAGCTGGAATACCTGGGTTATGCCGACAGGATCATCGTCCTGAGCGAGGATTTCAGGGATGTGCTTCTGCAGCAGTATCCTCAGCTTTCAAAAGAGAATTTCACTGTCCTCCCAAATGTCCCGGATCCTTATCAGATGGCTCCCGGAAAGGCTCCGGTACCGGTGTCTGGCTTTGAAAAGGGTGTCACGGTTGTCCTGTATTTCGGTGTTGTTGCTGAAAGACGCGGAATCTTCGATGTTCTGGATGTATTTTCGGCGCTCTCCCGGATGAATCACCCTTCAGCTTTTCTTGTGATAGGTCCGGTTGACAAAAAAGACAGGAAAATGTTTTTCGAAAGGATTGCCTCCGGATCGATGAAAGGAAGGGTGAGATACATCCCATGGATAGATATGAGCGAATTGCAGGCTTATCTCGATATTACCGATATCTGCATTGCACCATTCCATAAAAATCCCCAGCATGAATCGGGTGTGGCAAATAAAATTTATGATTACATGCTTGGCGGCTTGCCTGTCATTGCCTCCGACTGCGGGCCACAGAAAAAGCTAATCGAAAAATACAGGTGCGGCATGACTTATACGGACAAGGAACAGTTGAAAGAGGCAATAATCAGGCTGTCAGCCGATCCGGCATTACGGAAGGAAATGGGAGAAAATGGCAAAAAGGCCATCTTAAGCGAATACAATATTACAATCAAGGGGAAGGTCCTTGCCGATCTGTATGAAGAATTGAAGAAGGTTCATGAAATCAAAGACTGAATATCCCGGCATATGAAATTCACCCATTTCATAATAACCCAGTTCAATCTCAGGAATTTTCCAATTTCTGACCATGCCAGTTATGAAAAATGGATTGCATGGACAAGAAACCGGACTGACCTTTTCATGAGATACTGCCTGCCATCGGTAATCAATCAGTCATGCAGGGATTTTACATGGCTGCTTTTCTTTGATTCGGAAACTCCGGCTGAGTTTGATGAGTTTTCTAAAAGCCTGGAAACTTACAGCTTTATAAATGTTTGCTATTCTGACGGAATTGATGACTTCAAGGCAGGATATTTCGAAGAAATAAAAAAAAGACTGCCGGAAAATGCCGAATGGATAATAACTACAAGGATCGATAATGATGATGCACTACACAGGGATGCGGTTAAAACGATTCAGCAGAATTTTACAGGGAAACACAAGTACCTGATCTCTCTTGCCTCTGGTTATGTTCTGAATACAGCCGACAACAGAATGTCTCATTATTTTTATCCGATGTCACCTTTTATCAGCCTGATTGAAAATGCCGCTGAATCACCCGCAGGGGTGTTCCAAAAAGGACACACCAGATGGGATGCGCTCCGGTTGTTTATCTTCAGGGAGATATGGCATGAGTTCTTCAGGCCCGGGAAAAGAAGATCGCGTTTCATACTGAAAAAGCCCATGTGGATTCAGACAGTTCACGGTGGAAATGTCAGCAACAGCTTCATCAGGGGTCTGCCTGTTCTGAGGGAAATAGATCCTACCGACTTCTCACTTGATTTCAGAAACAAAAGACAAACTTTAAAAGAGGTGCCACGGTATTTTAATTATGTAATGTGGAAGCGGTACTTCAAATGTCTTGTCATTAAAACCATTGTTGGTAAATAGGCTCAAATGATCAATCCCGGTCCATATATGAGAAAACGCCTGCCAAGGATCTATTTCTTTCTGACAGATCTTGTAAAAGCCTGCAATAAACTGATATCTCCCTACTCAATTTATATAACCGACTCATTAGGAGGAAGTTTTAAAACGTATATCTCTGATCCCGGTGCCGGCAACAGGATTTCACTTCTGAAAAGCGGTCTTGACAAAGAATCATTGAATTTGATCGATGTCATACTGGAAAGGATAGCTGCATATCCCGACGAAAGTTCAAAGAGAAAGGTGTCAAGGAAAGCACCTGTTGCAGGCGGCCTGCTTCCAGTCGAAACCGCCCATGCAAGGAAGGAAATTGGAAAGAAGCTCAGGGCGGTCAGGCGGAAATACGGCTTTCTTTCAGAACACACTGAAGAATCTGTATTTTACTATTATCATGGATTGAGCCTCCTGCCGGCCCCCGTAATTAAATACATAAATGACAGGGATTTTATAGATCTTGGAGCCTTTGTCGGCGACTCGGCAATTTCACTTATTGATTTTAATTACAGAAAGATCTATTCGGTGGAAATGTCTCTGAAATCGATCGCCAGATATAAGGAGAATATGAAACGGTGCGGCATAGGAAATGATAAATACGAGATCATAAATGCCTGCATCTCATCTGAAGGGGATAATTCTGCTTTAGAAATTCCCGATACCGGATCGGCAGGCATTTCATCATTAAGGATTAAAGGCAAATATGACAGGATAATTGTCGATAAGAAATCGCTTGATCAGATAGTGGATGAATATGGCATTTCGCCTGCTTTCATTAAAGCCGACCTTGAAGGGAATTCGCTCGAAATGGTGAAAGGCGCAAGACATACTCTTGTAAAATTCCGTCCCGTACTCTCTGTTGCTGTTTACCACAATCCCCGCGAGTTTTTTGAAATAAAGCCTTATCTTGAAGGATTTCTGAATAATTATAAATTTATGCTTAGAAAACTAAGCTCAGGAATAAAGGATAACCTTTGCCATTCTGAAGTCATATTGCTTGGATATCCTGCTGAAATATTGGATCAATGCTGAATTCGGTAAAAACATCATTCAGGGACAGTATAGTTTACGGGTTGGGTAACATCGCGGTAAAGATCATAGGCTTTCTGCTCATTCCGCTTTATACCGATCCGAAGTACTTTTCTGTTGATGATTTCGGAGTAATTGCCGTCCTTGATATCACAGGGCTCGTCCTGATCTCCCTTATGGCATCGGGACTTCCTCAGAGCATGATGCGCTGGTATTGGGACAAGGACCACAGCAGCAATCAGAAAGGGATCTTCTTTATGGCCCTGATGTTCCAGATCCTGATCAGCCTTGCATTTGTTCTGCTTTTATTTCCCCTGAGCGGACAATTGTCATCAGCCATATTCAGGAATACCGACTGGAGCAGGGCAATACGACTGCTCGTACTTTCATCCTCCCTTCAGGCCATCAACAATCTGATCAACACTCTTATGAGAGTCCAGTCGAGATCTGTTCTGTTCACTGCCGTTAACATGTCAAAGCTGGCAGTTGTTCTGATCCTGACAATCTTTTTCATTGTCAGAAGGAAGATGGGGATCGAAGGCATTTATCTTGCCCAGGTTGCAGGCAATCTGCTGTTCATACTTATACTGTCGGTTTATTCCATCAGGAACATCTCACCTTTTTTCAATATGGCGGTTTTCAGGGAAATGAGCCGGTATGGATTCCCGCTTCTTCTCGCCAATTTTGCAGCAGCCTCGCTCACAGTGATCGACAGGTATTCACTTAACTCCCTTGCTCTCCTCAAATATGTCGCTGTATATACAATGGCTTACAAAATATCCTCCGTTCTGAAACTTGTTATTGTCGATTCAATAAAGATGGCAGTAACTCCATTGGTTCTCAAAAAGATGTATGCTCCGGACAACGGCAGGTTCTATGCCAGGATAATGCTGTATTCTTCGTTCGTCCTTATGCTGGGGATAATTGGTGTTTCTCTTTTTTCGTATGAAATAATAAAGCTTATTTCCAGATCGTCAGAATTCTGGATTGCATTCATGATCGTTCCGGTGCTTGCCCTTTCGGTTTTTTTCATGAACATGCGCGAGACCACAAGTTATGGCCTTATAATAAAGAAGAGAACCGGAGTGATAGGTACCACAGTGGTAATATCGGGAATTCTGAACATCGGGCTGAACCTTCTTCTCATACCATTATGGAATATTGCAGGCGCTGCAATTGCAACCTTTATAACACAACTGGTATTCTGGTCAATTAATTACTATTTTTCCCAGAAAGAGTATTTCATCCCATATGAGAAAAGGAAAGTTGCATTGATGTTTTTCGTGGGGGCGGCATTATCATTTGCCGGCTTTCTTGTGAATGACATGGCCCTTGCTCCCCGTCTGATAGTCAAGGTTATTTGTTTTCTGAGTTTTCCTTTCCTTCTTTATCCCTTCGGATTCTATGAAATTGCCGAACTCCGGGCTCTAAGGGGATTTTACAAAAAATGGTCAAGACTGAAGGATCTGGGAAAGAACCTGCGATCCCTTAAAGATATCCGGGATGAGCTATAACTGTCGATTTTGACTTTGACCGGAACTATTTCCGTCTAAATAAATACTTTTGTATGTCGATTGTTAACATCAAATTTTAAGCTACATGACATTTACCGAAAAGATCAGGCCGGGATTGCCCCATATTGTTGCAATAATTCTGTTCATCATTATTTCCTTCTCTTATTTTTTTCCTGTCCTCGAAGGGAAAACCCTGAAAGCCAACGACTCGATGGTTTCTACAATCAATTCAAAAGAAATCAGGGATTACCGCGAGAAATACAAGCAGGAACCGCTGTGGACAAACTCGATTTTCAGCGGAATGCCTGCATATCTGATATCGGTGAAATTTCCGGGTAACCTTCTGAAGCATCTCGATACAGCCCTGAGAGTCTTTAAAATGCCTGTTTCGGTCCTTTTTCTCTCGATGGCAGGTTTTTATCTGATGCTGCTCCTTTTCGGAGTAAATCCGTGGCTGTCAGTTGCCGGTGCAATCGCATATGGCCTTTCATCATTTTTCTTCCAGATACTGGCGGCAGGGCATAACACCCAGGCAATTGCTCTTGCCTATATGGCTCCCACCATAGGAGGCATATACTATGCATACAGAAAAGATATGATCAAAGGAGCGCTTCTGACAGCCTTTATGCTGTCGCTCGAGATACTTGCCAATCATGCACAGATTACATATTATGCCTTTATCTGCCTTCTGATCTTCATTATTATCGAATTCATTGGTTCAGTCAGGAATAAAACACTCCCAAAATTTCTAAAAACATCACTTGTACTTATTATTCCTGTCGTCATTGCCATTGGAGTCAATTTCGGGAACCTCTACACTATTAACGAATACGGGAAATATTCAACAAGGGGAAAGTCGGACCTTGTAAGTAACGACAAGGTAAGATCAAAAGGGCTTGACCGGGACTATATAGTAAGCTGGAGCTATGGGATTGACGAAACAATGAATCTTCTTATACCGAATTACAAGGGTGGATCAACCAAGCCGTTTGACAAGAATTCGGAGACAGTTAAAGCTCTGAGGCAGAACAATGCCGGATCAGCCGTTAACCAGGTGATGAAATACTGGGGGACACAACCAAACACGGAAGGTCCCCACTATATGGGAGCCATCGTTATTTTCCTCTTTATCCTTGGGATTGTTGTCCTGAAAGGAAACGAAAAATGGTGGCTTCTGATAGCAACAGTTCTTTCGGTAATGCTGGCCTGGGGAAAGAATTTCATGCCTCTTACAAATCTTTTTATCGACTTTTTCCCTGGTTATAACAAATTCAGGGCTGTGACAATGATCCTGATAATTGCCCAGTTCTGTATACCACTCATGGGATTTCTCGCCCTTCGTGATTTCTATAATGGAACACTTACCAAAAAAGACATGATGAAAGGACTGAAGATTGCCGGGGGAATAACAGGCGGAATATTGCTATTCATATTGCTTTTCCCCGGAATAGCAGGTTCTTTCCTGAATTCCTATGAAAAAGACTATCCGTCCTGGCTTACGCAGGCTCTGGTATCCGACAGAAAAGCATTGCTTCGAGCCGATACCCTGAGGTCTCTGGTCTTTGCTGCCATCGGGGCGGGGATACTGATAGCATACGTTTCGGATAAGCTTAAAAAGGAATATTCAATTGTTCTGCTGGCATTCTTTATCCTTATCGACCTGTGGAGTGCAGATAAAAGGTACCTTGGTTCTGACCGCTTTGAAAGGCAGTCTGCCATCCAGAAGACTTTCACGCCATCAGTTGCCGACGCAGCTATCCTTCAGGACAAATCGTACCACAGGGTACTGAACCTTTCGGTCTCAACATTCAATGACAACTCCCCTACCTCCTGGTTTCACAAATCTGTTGGCGGATATCACGGGGCCAAACTGGAAAGATACCAGGAACTGATCGACTCATCACTTTTCCGCGAACTCATGATTTTCAGCGACGCCTTCGACAAAAAGCCATCAACAGTTGAAGAATTGCTTCCTGTCTTCACGAAGACAACCTCACTGAACATGCTGAATACAAAATATGTCATATATAACAGTGAAGCCCCTCCTCTCGTGAACCCGAATGCAATGGGCAATGCGTGGTTCGTACAGACTGCCGTTATGGCTGGCAATGCAAATGAAGAACTTGCCCTGCTAAAGACAATCGACATCTCGAGGGAAGCAGCCATTGATGTTAAATTCCGTGATCTTGTCAGATCAACCGCATTTGACGTCGACTCCGCTGATAAAATTGAACTTGTTTCCTATCAGCCAAACGAGCTTGAATATAAATATACAGCCGGGGGTGAAAGACTTGCAGTGTTCTCGGAGATATATTACCCCGCCGGATGGCTTTGCTATATTGACGGAAATGAAAGCAGTTACTTCAGGGCCAATTATGTGCTGAGAGGTATGATATTGCCATCGGGCAGTCACAGTGTTAAATTCACATTCAAG
>JAAYUS010000020.1 GCA_012517605.1 Bacteroidales bacterium | reverse complement strand
CCCTTTGAATATGTTTCCATATTAACAGTTGCATTGACAGATTGCATATATTCAGACTTCTCATTTAGAATGTCTTTAATACCCCCCTTTATCTCCAGCCGTTTTCCGATTGTTTTACTCACTGTAAGATCGATAACGTTTCTTGGCATCTCGTAGATATCCGGGATATCTTCCCACTGGTTAGGGGAAGGTCGCCCGACTGCAATAATTCTTTTACCTATTATATTATAAAGCAGGCTTACCATCATTCCGTTGTTTTCTCCCTGATAATAAAGTCCGGCGTTAACTATATAAGGCGACTGCCCTTCCAGAGGCCGGTTCCTTGATAATGATCCCTGAGGAAAGACAACATGGCTTTTTATGAGTGAAGCATTGATGACTGCTGTGAAATTTGAAAAACCAGGGATAAAATCGAGGGACTTTCTTAACTCTGATTCAATACCCATGCTGATTGCAGATTCAACATTTTCAAATGAATATTGTGTCGGATTGTTACCGAGAATTACCTGTTCAATAGGATTCAGGAATTTTTTATAAAATACACCGATATTAAATGTTTCGCCGTGATTCGGATAAAGTTCATATCTGAGATCGAAGTTATGTATATATGCCTGTTTTATCTGAGGTGCTCCGTAAATACCGGCATTCTGCTCAAAATCGACATAGTAGAACGGGGCTATTTCTCTGAACTCAGGCCTGTTGATTGTCATACCATACGCTGCCCTTACAAGACTTTTTTCAGTAAGATTATATGTTATATTGGCTGATGGAAACAGGTTAATTGTGTCCCTGTCAACATTGACCCTGACGGTTGAAGCCTGTTTGTAGCTCGAAAGCGTTT
Source organism: Bacteroidales bacterium (assembly GCA_012517605.1). GTDB lineage: Bacteria > Bacteroidota > Bacteroidia > Bacteroidales > VadinHA17 > LD21. Next base: position 7,721 of record JAAYUS010000020.1, on the reverse strand, counting down.
GCCTGTTCTTTTCTGCCCTTAAACCTGCATAGATGTTGATCTTTTCGCCTAACGGGATTTTAGTTGAAATGTATGCTGCAATCTGTTTATTTCCCGCAGTGTATGAATCGGAAGGTGCAGTCACCTCGCTAAGCTTGATACCCGAGGTAAGATTAATATTTGCATCTGTAAAGATCTGCTCTACAGGGAGATAAGTCTGCCCAAAAACAGATTCCGAACTGGCCTTAGCATAACCGAAATTCCTGGCATGAAAGGACCTGTCTTTATTTTCGATATAGATCCCTGCCTTTAATTCAGGTTGAAAACCACCCATATTAAGCTGGCGGGTATAATTTACCATACCTGACATTGTACTTTCCCTTAGGTTGATCCACATTCTTGACTGAGATGAGAGATCCGGCTGGTCAGAAAAGAGCAGCATATATCTGCTTTCATCCGTTTCATCGCGCAGGTACCTGTAGCGTTTGGTGTCTGGTTCTTTCTTATTTGAAGATGCATACCCCAAAATCCAGTCGATTTTAGTCTTACCTTCATTGAATGAGTGTTCGCCCGCTAACTGGCCTGTATAGATTGACCTGCTCAGATATCTCAGCTCTTCCGACCTGATATATCTGCCGTTGTTATACCACTCCCTGCCCGTTCTCAAAATATATCTTGAAGATCCGGCCTGGTTAAACAGGTTCCGCAATTCTATCTTTGAATTTTTCCCGAATGAAACTGATGTATTATTCATTACAGCCACCCTGGCGGAATTTGAATAATGTTCGTCCACAAACTGATTAAGATATGAAGGTTTGTCGACCGAAAAATCATAAATTGAATAATCAGTATTCCGAATTTCTTCAGAACTATTTGATAAACTGTATGTAATCGCAGTAATATTACCTACTGTAGTGTTGCCGAGATTGAATTTCCGGTTGAGACCGGCAAGGAATTTTTGATCGGGATATGCATTTCCCCTGACAGGCAGCCAGTTATTGTTAAGCTCCCGGCCAATCGCTGTAATTCTTTCCCTGATAACAGGATTTGTTGCAAGTTCATACTGATTAAGATGTGCAGGCATGTCAGATGGAAGCGCTCTCGACCCATTGTCGAAGCCAAGCCAGTCAGTACTTCCCGATGCAGGTTTTAAAAACTCCCTGAATGTCGTGCTTTCACTTATTCCCATTCCATAAGAGACAAAAACACCATTAAGCTCCGGAAGGTTTTTAGTAGTTATTTTCACAAAACCTCCTGAAAAGTCTGCCGGCAGTTCAGCTGCAGGGGACTTAAAGATCATAATGTTTTCTATCATTGAACTTGGAATTATGTCAAATGAGAAAGCCTTTACATCTGCCTCGGCGCTCGGCGTTGCTGCATTGTTGAGCCATACATTATTGTATCGTTGAGACAGCCCTCTTACGATAAGGAACCTGTTATCCATAATTGTAATCCCGGGCACACGTTTGACCACTTCAGATGCATCCTTATCAAGTGTCCTTGAAATCTGTTGCCCCGAAATTCCGGTTGATACAAATTGACTGGCTTTTATATCAGTTATCATGGATATTTCAGTATTGGTACGCCTCACAGCAGTCACCGTTATATCGCCAAGGCTCACTGCATTGCTCTCGAGTTCAATATCTATGCTGACCGTTTTCCCGTTCTCAACATTTACATTTTGTATAACTTTTGGAGCATATGAGACATATGATACCTTAATATTATATTTACCGGGCTTTAGATTTTTCAAAACGAATTGTCCATTTATGTCGGTAGTTGTACCTATAGTACTGCCTTCTATCTGTACAGTACCTCCGATCATGGCCTCCGAATTTGATTTGTCTTTTACTGTTCCTGTAATTGATCCTGTCTGTCCGGTCAGACATGCAGAAATGAAAATAAACATAACGATTGTCAGAACATAGTTTTTAAAAGTCTTTTTCATAGATAACCAATTGATGATTTTTTACTAATATCTCCGGTACAAATATCTGCCGATTTATCCGGAGGGCCGGTTACAGACTTTTAAAGGTTTAATCACAATTATGTTACACAATCAATTAATTTGTAATAAAATTGTAATTCGTTTTTCTCTTTAATGCAATTACCTTTGGCTTGTCGGAAAACACTATGATTCAACCTGGAGCTTTCATTCAATACCCGAAAAAATGGACACAAAAAGCAAGAGAATCCTGATAGTTGATGATGAAGAGGACCTGTGCGAGATCCTTCAATACAATCTTGGAAATTCAGGCTATCATACCGAAGTTGCCCATTCGGCAGAAGAGGCAATAAAAAGACCTCTTTCAGATTTTGATCTTATCCTGCTTGATGTAATGATGGGCCCGATGTCGGGATTTAAATTTGCCGACAGAATAAGAAAGGAAATGAATATCAATGTACCTATTATCTTCCTGACTGCCAAGGATAATGAAAATGATATTCTCACAGGATTCAGTCTGGGTGCAGATGACTATATTGCCAAACCATTCTCTGTTAATGAATTAACAGCCAGGGTAAAAGCCGTTCTCAAAAGGTCCCGCACAGAAAAGGCAAAGGTTGCGCAAACAATCCGGTACGGAGAGATTGAGATCGACACTATCCGGAAAAGACTTATCATCAATGATGAAAAAATAGAACTTACAAAAAAGGAATTTGAGATACTGCGGCTTTTGATCGAAAACCAGGGAACTGTTTTCAGCAGGGAGGAAATTCTCAGCACTGTATGGGGCGATGATGTTATAGTGACCGACAGGACCGTTGACGTAAATATCACCCGCCTTCGTGCAAAGCTGGGTAAATACAGCCATAACCTGAAGAACAAAACAGGATACGGATATTATTATGAAAACTGACCCGCAGAATGGCAGCTTCAAGGAATACGTTCAGAAATAACCTGCTTTTTTCATACTCGGCAATCTTCCTGATTGTCGCCCTTATCATAGTCACCTACCTCTATAACAGGGAGAAGCAATATAAAATCTCATATCTCAATAATGAACTGAACAACATTACAGGTATTGTCGACAGATACATCAACATCAATTCGATATACCCGTTGCAGAAATACGACCTGCTGGATTCACTCCAGCATTTGCTTCCTCATTCCAACCTCAGGATCTCAGTTATTGACACTTCCGGCAAAGTCTTATATGACAGCTTCGTAAAGGATTACAAATCGATGGGAAGCCATAAAGACAGGCCTGAAATAATTGAATCTTCCGGATCCTCATTCGGAACCGCGGTCAGAAAATCAGGTACTACGGGACAGAAGTTCTACTATTTTTCAAAACTTTACGGGAAATATTTTGTCAGGGCTGCCCTGGTATATGATGTTAATATCGCCAATTTTTTAAAAGCCAACCTCCATTTTCTTTTCATTACTCTTGGATGTTTCATTCTTATCGGGGCCATACTGCTTATAGTTACAAACAGATTCGGGGAATCAGTGACCCGCCTGCAGGATTTTACTGCAAGCCTTAAGAATGACAAACCGTTTATTGCAGAATTCCCTAAAAATGAACTGGGTGAAATAGGCACTGAAATCCTTGAAATTTATAACAATCTTTTGCGCGCAAAGAATGAGCTTGCAAATGAAAAGGAGAAACTCTTCAACCATCTTAATGCCCTGAATGAAGGGATTGCCCTTTTTTCAGCCGGCAAAGACATTATTTTCCGTAATGATCATTTCATCCAAATGATGAATCTGATCTCGGGAGACCTTAAAATATTCACCTCCAACTTCTTTGAAATACCGGAATTTGCTTCTGTCAACGATTTCATAGAAAAATACCAGGGCATTGAAGTGAAATCATCAGAGCTTCCCAAGATGGAATATCAGGTCACAAAAGACAGCAGGTTTTTCAGGATACAATGCGTCATATTCAATGACAAAAGCTTTGAGGTAATTCTGAATGATATTACCAAGATAGGCAAGAACAAGCTGATCAAACAGCAGATGACTTCAAACATTGCACATGAACTCAAGACGCCTGTCTCATCAATAAAAGGATATATTGAGACACTTCTCAATGACGACGATATTGAACCCAGGAAAAAGAAGTATTTTCTCGAAAAAGCACTGGCTCAGACTGACAGGCTGACAGGACTGATAAATGACATCTCGGTGCTGAATAAGATTGAGGAGGCAGGTTCTTCATTCCAGACCGAAAAGGTGAAAATCAAAAAGATCATCAGAGAGGTGCGTGAAAACTTCAGATCCGCTTCTGAAGCAAAAAAGATGAAGATAGAGATTAATATCAGCGACGGGGTGACAGTTAAGGGAAATTCGTCCCTCATCCACTCAATTTTTCAGAATCTGATAGAAAATGCGATCAATTATGCAGGAGAAGACACTACTGTCAGAATACTTGTTTACAATGAGGACAGGAAATACTATTATTTTTCTTTTTCTGATGATGGTGTCGGGATTCCCCAGGAGCATTTAAACAGGGTTTTTGAACGGTTTTACAGGGTCGACTCCGGAAGGTCCCGTAAAAGCGGGGGAACAGGTCTGGGACTGTCGATTGTAAAAAATGCAGTGTTGCTTCATAAGGGAGAAATTACAGTAAGGAACCGGGCCGGCGGGGGTACAGAATTCCTGTTCTCTCTTCCGAAAAACTGAAAAAGACCTTAAAGTTACATCACTTTAATCAGGATAGTCCTGAATGATTCAGTAATTGACTTGATCCTTTTAATACATTCCATGAACGCCTCAAAGATCATCTTCCTGACGCTAAGCACTGCTGCATTATCACTCCTGGAAAAGATGTCGAGAACTCCATCGTAATAAACATCCTCGGCATCCTTGTAAAGTTTTGTAAGAGTGTTGCACGACTTGTACATCTGATGCTTGTTGCCTTCGATATCCTTAAGGCTCTTAAGACATCCTGATATTTCTGCGGCGGCCTCTCCAATAAGTCCCGACATATCCACATATGATGCAAATATCTCAGTATGCCTGTTGACATTCACAATCCGTCCAATTTCTTCCATTGAATCGAGAAGATCATCGGTCTTGTTTAAAAGATCATTGACATCCTCCCTGTCGAAAGGAAGTACAATAAGATTGTTAAGAATTGAATATGTGACGTCTTTAAGATTTTCCCCTGTCTTTTCAGCGCTTTTTATATTATCGGCAATAAGTACCAGTTTATCAGGATCTTTTGTCTGCATCAGCATTTTCAGATGACCGGCGGCATCAACTAAATTATCTCCGCATTTGGCAAGGTAAGGAAACAAAGAATAATACTTTGGTGCAAATACGTTGTGGAGAATATTTCGGCTCATAATGATTTGTTTTTCTATTACTTACCTTTTCTGAAAATATTTTGCCGGTGTTTCGGTATGATGGTCCGGAAGTTTCAGAAAGTTACTACTATTAGATGACAACCCGATTAAAAATACTCCGGGTATTTTGTTACATTATTGTTACAATAAAGTGAAAGAACAGGTGCATCATGAAATCAGAAAATAATGTGAGATAAATAATACAATGCTGCTCCAATGACAGCCGAGACAGGAATTGTTATTATCCATGCCCAGAAAATTTTCGTAGTTACGCCCCATTTTACGGCCGATGCCCGCTTTGTAGCACCAACTCCTATTATTGCTCCTGTGATTGTATGTGTTGTACTTACAGGTATCCCGAAATGTGTCGCCATAAACAAAGTCACAGCGCCTGCAGTTTCGGCGCAGAATCCTTCAAAAGGCTTGAGCTTGGTGATCTTCTGACCCATCGTCTTAACGATCCTCCATCCTCCGAAAAGAGTCCCAAGGGCGATTGCTGCCTGGCATGACAGAACTATCCACAGGTCGATGGGTGCATCTTTGGCAACCTGGCCTGATGCTATCAGGGCCACCCATATAATTCCCATCGACTTCTGTGCATCGTTGCCGCCATGACCCAGGCTGAAAGCTGATGCCGACAGCAGTTGAAGCCTCCTGAAATGCTTGTCGACGCCAAAAGGAGAATGTTTTTTTACAATCTGGATCACAACAACCGAAATGAAATATGAGATGATCATCCCCAAAACAGGAGCAACTACAATAAAGACTGCTATTTTAAAAACCCCGGCGTAGACAACCGAACCCCATCCGTTTCCGGCTACGGCTGCCCCAACAAGTCCGCCGACAAGGGTATGGGAAGAACTTGAAGGAAGTCCCCACCACCATGTCATCAGATTCCAGATTATTGCAGCTGTTACGGCTGCTGCAATAAGGTTCAATGTTATTATGTCAGGGTTTATTACCCCTTTCCCGATAGTTGTTGCAACCTTAAGAGGGAATATCAGAAATGCAAGAAAATTAAAAATGGCAGCAAGTGAAACTGCTGCTATGGGAGAAAGGACTTTTGTAGAAACAACAGTCGCGATTGAATTGGCTGAATCGTGAAATCCATTTATAAAGTCAAAGATCAGAACCAGGGTTATAATTGTGTAAAGAAAAGCCATATTATATTTCGCAAAGATTATTGTTATACAGGTAATTAAGTGTGAATTTCATCGCAAAAAAATATAAGCCGGTAATACACCTGATAACCGTCGCAAAATTACAGATTAAGGATTTCTGAAATAAGGCTTTTATGTTACGTTATTGTTACAATTTGCTATTCATGCCTGTCGGGAGGCAATCACTTATTTTGATTATTTTAGCCGGATAATTATCAGGAAGATGAAAGAAAAATGGCTGGAATGGGCTATGCGGCTTCAGTCGATAGCTCAGGCAGGACTGACATTCGGAGAGAACAGGTACGATCTCGACAGATACAACCAGATAAGGGCAATTTCGGTTGAAATACTTCAGGAATATACCGGGATCAGCTATGAAAAAATAAAGGATCTTTTTACGTCAGAGACAGGCTATCAGACCCCAAAGGTAGATATCAGGGCATCGGTGATCAGGGATGACAGGATTCTTATGGTTAGGGAAAAAATAGATGGTGCATGGTCGTTGCCAGGAGGCTGGGCAGATGTAAACACATCAGTAAGCGAGTCGGCTGCCAGGGAGTGCCTTGAAGAGGCAGGAGCTGTCGTAAGTCCGGTAAGAATTATAGCTATCCAACAGGCCGACAGGCATTATGACTTTCCCTATCCATATACAGTTTACAAGATCTTTGTGGAGTGCAGGTTGAATGAAATCAGCTTCAGGGAAAACACAGAGACTCTGGAAGCAGGCTTTTTTGCACTTGATTCCCTGCCCCAGCTATCAACTGAACGCAACACCAGGGAGCAGATAGAAATGTGTTTCAGTGCAGAGAAAAAAGAAGTGTTCGAAGCTTTGTTTGACTGATAAGTCAGGAATACAGATTAAGATATTTATCCTGTTTTGCGGTTACCTTTCCTATTTCAGCCGCCCTGTCAAGACCGGCTTCATGAAGTTTTTCAATAACTTGTCCTGCCAGCTCCGGTTTTACGCACATCAGCAATCCTCCTGATGTCTGGGCATCCATTGCAATCATCTTCAGGTTGTAGTTTAGATTCATTCTCAGAAGAGAATCATTCTCAACAAAGACTAAGTTTCTGAAGCAGGCCCCTGGGATACAGCCTTCATCTGCAAGCTTATAAGTGTCACCTATCAGCGGAACTGAACCAAGATCAATCTCTATTGTAACATTGCTGGCTTTTGCCATCTTCAGGGCATGACCGGCAAGACCGTACCCTGTTACATCGGTGGCTCCCCTCACCCCAAATTCGCTCATAACCTCAGCACCTGCCCTGTTGAGCAGCTTCATCAGTCTT
>JAAYUS010000130.1 GCA_012517605.1 Bacteroidales bacterium | reverse complement strand
TCCCGTCGACATCTGCATCGGTGGCTATTACCACATTATTGTACCTGAGATCCTCAATGCTTTCTTCCACGTTAAGCGCGGCCTGGAGAAGGTTGAATTCCTCATTTTCATACACAATCTTCTTTGTCAGGCCGTATGAGTTGAGCGGCTTGCCCCTGAGGCTGAATACAGCCTGTGTTTCAACATCTCTTGATTTGGTTATTGAGCCGCTTGCAGAATCCCCCTCAGTAATAAAAATAGTGGATTCAAGCTTTCTTGCGTCATTTGTATTGAAATGTATTCTGCAGTCGCGGAGCTTCTTGTTATGGAGGCTTACTTTTTTGGCTCTCTCGCGTGCAAGTTTCTGAATGGAGGAAATAGCTTTTCTTTCTTTTTCAGATTCCTGGATCTTTTTAAGGAGAATTCCTGCTGTCTCCGAATTCTTATGCAGATAATCGTCAAGTTGTTTTTTGATGAATTCACCTATAAAATATCTCACCGATGGTCCTTCGGGGCCCATATCCTTTGATCCGAGCTTGGTTTTTGTCTGGGATTCAAAGATAGGCTCCTCGATCTTGACACTTATTGCGGCTATTATAGATGACCTTATATCGGCAGGGTCGAAGTCCTTTTTGTAAAAATCCCTTATTGTTTTTACATAAGCCTCTCTGAAAGCCAACAGATGAGTTCCCCCCTGGGTGGTGTTCTGACCATTCACGAAGCTGTAATAATCTTCGCCATATTGAAGCCCGTGTGTAAATGCAATTTCAATATCCTCTCCTTTGAGGTGCACAATAGGATAAAGACCTTCCTTGCTCATATTTTCATTAAGCAGATCAACAAGACCGTTCCGGGAAAAGAACTTATTGCCGTTGAAGTTGATCACAAGTCCTGCATTCAGATATACGTAATTTTTCAGCATCGAATCTACGTATTCCGAAATGAAGTAATAATTTCCGAACATGGCCTCATCGGGTTGGAATATCACCTCAACACCGTTTTCTTCATCGGTACTTGTCACTGGGTGATCCTTTATGGTAATGCCGTGTTCAAACTCGCTTACCTTGATCTGTCCGTCACGGACTGATCTGATTATAAATTTACTCGACAGGGCATTCACAGCTTTTACACCGACTCCGTTAAGCCCGACTGATTTTTTAAAAGCCTTGGAATCATATTTGGCGCCTGTATTCATTTTTGATACAGCCTCGGTTACCTTTCCCAGGGGGATTCCCCTGCCGTAATCCCTTACGCGTACCTCCTTGCCATTTATTGAAACATCGATCTTCTTTCCGAAACCCATCATGTACTCATCAACGGCATTATCCATCACCTCCTTCAGAAGAACATAAATCCCGTCATCCTGTGAAGATCCGTCACCAAGCTTCCCGATGTACATACCCGGTCTGAGCCTGATATGCTCCCGCCATTCAAGAGTTTTTATATGCTCCTCAGAATATCCTACGACTGACATTTTTCAGAATTTTGGGGCAAATATAGCTTTTTTACGCAAGGCCGGATTTCTCATTTTTCAACAATGAGTTATACTTATAAACGCTGGAGAACACCGAAAGACCAATAGCTGAAACCTTTAAACGCTGTTTTGGGTGTCATTCCCTACCCGGGAATGTTAATAAATGGTGACAGTCATGTCTGATCCCCCAGCCATTATGGCAGAGTAGTTCAGGTGTCTGTAAATTATCAGATCAACAATGCTTTTACTTTAAAAACAGATTTCTTTCTGTAATAATCCGATTTCCTGAGATCAAAATTCCAGGTCCATTCCTGCGTCACAATGGCGTCGGGCAGATCGACCAGCAATGATGGCAGCTCATTGGAACGGCCTGAACTATCCCTGATTATTTCGGAACAATCTGTTATAAGCACTGACCTGTGCTTTTTCAGAAACTGTAAGTGCATTTGCTGCACCCGCTTTCTGAAATTTATTATTTCGTCAGCATTAACGTTCGATTTTCTGACAAGAAGGTTAACAGGCAGAGTTTCAAGCTGGGTAAGTATATTCAGGGAAATTACCATTCCCGGGTCGAATCGGGGTTTATATTCATTTACTTCTATATCACTGATCGTTTTCAGCCTGTTGAAGATTGTCCTTCTGCCGGCTTTCTTCCAGACTTCATCTATCAATCCTCCTGAAACATCATCTTCTTTAAGTACCACATTACCAAGATCTTTAACCTGGTCCTTTACCTCCGGGGGATGAACTATATCTACAAGATTAATAACACAGTCACTTTCAGCCATTTCAGCAAGAGGAAGGTCAAGAAGCCAGCCGCTGCCCAGGACAGTTACCACTGAAGGTTTATAATAATCAATTGCTTTAATAATGAAGTTTCTGCAATTTACCAGATGTTCATTCCAGCTGCCTTCTTCATCCAGATGATGATAGATCAGGCCGCGCTGGTAGTTGTAGTAGCCCATTCTCTGAAGCATCCTTCTGTATGAAAGGTCTTGCGTCATCTCACGATTTAACTGCCCTCCAGTTTTTAAGAGTCTCTTTCATAAAAGTACTGAATTTTACTGAAAGGATATCAGGATCGTCAGTGCCGAATGATTCAGGATACACGGGATCAAAGACTTCCATACGGATCTTGTGTCCGGTGCTGAAAACAAGTCCGTGCTTGGGAAGAACTCCTCCTGAGCCGTCAAGAACAACAGGAAGTATCGGTATGTTTTCACTTATTGCAAGCTGAAAAGCCCCTCTTTTGAAAAAACCTATTTCTCTGTCGGGCGACCTCGTTCCCTCGGGAAAAATCATTACTGAAATATTTTTTTTAAGGCAGTCGGATGACTTCTCAAGCATTTTTTCCTTGCTCTCCTTATTCCCCCTGTCAACAGTTATATAACCGGCCATGCGAAGATACCATCCGAGGACCGGCACTTTCGTATTTTCAATTTTGGAAATCCATTTGTAATTGTAGCGCAGGCAGTTGATAAGCAGAATGTCGAGTATCGACTGATGATTGGAAATTATTACATAAGTCTGACCTTTTTGTGCCTTTTCACGTCCGGTTATACTGACTTTCCATATTGGCATCAGTTTTACAAGCAAAAAGCTCTGCCACATCAGTACCCAATGGGTTATTAATCTGTTGCTGTCGAATGGCAGAGAGATTAACCATATAATGAAAGTAAGCGGGAAAAGAACCACTATAAAGAACACACCTGCCAGCCAAACAATAGCAGACTTAAGGATATCCATGTTATTTAAAGTTAAAAGAAGTCAAAAACGTCAATTTCAGTCATGTCAAGGTTTTCTTCTCTGAAAAAAGAAAGAAGATCTTCAGGCATATGCCTGCATCCTGCAAGGTTCCCGGCGATTTTTATAAATCTGTCACTCCCTCCTGCTTTGCATTCTGTGATTATTCCATCCTTTACATTAAGAAGGCAAAAGGATTCTTTCCCAAGCGCTGTGAATTTATTAACAAACTGATATTCCGGACCATATGCGTAATTCCACTCCCATGTCCTGTATTTTGCCAAAGCCAGAGATCCGATAGTTTTGGTTTCGGTTTCATTCAGATCAAATTCCTGCATTTCTGGCAGGTTATTAAAAAACCATTGTATCATTTCCGATCTGAAGTCATTTATCCCATAAATGCCGGCCTGCTGAATCATGCTGCCAAGATTTCCAACAGGGGAAGGATTTGAACTTACGGCCCTCGTTGTATATGCGGATGTATCTTTCCGTAATATCGCACCCAGGACAGAAAGGTCTGCCCTGAACAGCAGAGTTCCGTGATGAAGCACCCTGTTACGGAAAACGTGTTCAGCATTGCCTGATATTTTTAAGCCATTTACCTTCAGATCGTTCCTTCCTTCCAGTTGTGCTTTGACGCCCAGTGAGTCAAGAAAGGCAATGACAGGAAGGGTATATTTTCTGAAATCTATCTGTTTGCCTTCGGCACTGTTGAGGATAAATGAGAAATTCAGGTTCCCTGCATCATGGTAAACTGTACCCCCGCCTGAGATCCTGCGAATCAGCGGAATTGAATTTTCGTAGGCAAATCTTGTATTGATTTCCCTGTGTGCCACCTGGTGTTTTCCTGTAACAACCGAACTGTTGTTCACTGAAATCACCAGGAAATCCTCATCTCTTTGTTTAAGAAGATATTCATCAACAGCAAGGTTGAAGTAAGGATCGGCCGATTTAAGATTCAGGCAGTACATTTATCCGGGTTGTTCCTAAATGAGCTTCCAGGTCAGTGCCGTTAATTTATTTCAGGTAATATAATTCAAAAGCCCTTTTCAGGTTGACGGTTCAGGTCTATTCTGAAATTTCCTTGCATCATAAATCAAAAACAGTCTGTAAACGCTCCATCCGATCAATGTTCCAAGGAGGGCTCCGCCGATTACGTCGCCGGGATAATGAACTCCCAGGTAAATCCTGCTGTAGCTTACGCCGGCAGCCCAAACAAGAATAAATAGAGTGTACCACCTGTTCCGTATAAGCAGCAGGCTCAGGACGGCAACATTGAAAGAATTTGCAGCATGTGAGGATACAAATCCGAAAGATCCACCGCAATGGTTCCTAACAGTATGTACCAGTCCCTGAATTGAAGTCTCCCAGCACGGCCTTGGCCTTGATACAAGATCCTTTATCAGTCCCGAGAGCTGGTCGGCCAGAACAACCGAAAGCAAAATAAAAAGGAGCAGGATAATGAATTTTCTTTTATAGATCCTTGCCAGCCAGTAAACTATGGCAAGGTACAGGGGAATCCACACTGCCCTCATGCTCATGAAGTACATAATACCATCCCAGCTCTGGGAGTTGGCAGAATTAAGGATCAGAAATAAATGCCTGTCAAACTGTTCCACAATGCGATCAATAGCTGTTAAGAGTTTTCCAGATCATATCCTTGAGTGTAGTGATCCCTTCTCCAGTAAGTGAGGAGAAGAAAACTCTTGATATATCCGGAAGTTCCTTTCTTATCTCATTTTTAAGTTCCTCGTCGAGCAGATCTGATTTTGAAATCCCGAGCAAACGCTTTTTGTCAAGAAGCTCAGGGTTATATTCCCTGAGTTCATTTACAAGTATCTCAAACTCTTCCTTTATGTTTTTGCTGTCGGAAGGAACAATGAACAGAAGGACCGGATTCCGTTCAATGTGTCGAAGAAATCTTATTCCCAGTCCCTTTCCCTCGTGGGCTCCTTCAATTATACCAGGGATGTCGGCCATCACGAATGACCTGTCGTCGCGGTAAGGGACAATGCCCAGGTTCGGGACAAGCGTTGTGAAAGGATAATCGGCAATTTTGGGACGAGCGGCGGAGACAACGGAAAGAAGTGTCGATTTCCCGGCGTTCGGGAAACCGACAAGGCCTACATCTGCAAGAATCTTAAGTTCAAGGATGAATGCATCCTCGACACCTGGTTCTCCGGGCTGGGCATATCTGGGTGTCTGGTTTGTCGGCGACTTGAAATGGACATTACCCAATCCGCCGCGGCCTCCTTTTGCCAGTATTTTTTCGTCACCATGACCTGTAATTTCGAAAAGGACATCATCAGAGTTTTCCCTTCTGGCAATTGTGCCCAGGGGCACCTCGATTATAATGTCTTTCCCGTCGGCTCCTGTCGACTGCTGAACGCCTCCGGCTCCGCCGTTTTCAGCAAAGATATGGCGCCTGTACCTTAGATGAAGCAGTGTCCACATCTGGCTGTTTCCCCGGAGAATGATATGACCTCCCCTTCCGCCGTCACCTCCGTCGGGCCCTCCTTTCGGAATGAATTTTTCCCTTCGGAGATGAGCGGATCCTGGTCCTCCATTGCCGGCACGACAATAGATTTTAACATAATCAACAAAATTGGAAGAGGACATTTATCTGTTTTATATGAATTTCAGGAAAGGGAGAGAGTTTGTTTCAAAAGTCCTTTGATTCCCCATGGTGCTTTCCTTTGCGGGACTTTGTGGTAAAACATAAGTTGTTGAAAAACAAAGGGACACAAAGGTCGACACAAAGTACGCAAAGCAGGAATAACCAAAAAAACCTGCTTTTGAAAAAGCCCCATTACTCATTATTAAGTCCGGTTGAATTTTAAAAGTACTCCTCCATGAATTCGCAGAGCCTTTCAAAAATCTCATCGATGGAGCCTACACCGTTAACAGGCTGGTATATTCCTCTTTCGCGGCAGTAATCGATGATAGGTTCTGTTTTTGACCTGTAAACCTCTATCCTGTTCTCTATTACGGCAGGATCCTTGTCATCGGGACGTCCTGACAGGTCAGCCCTTAAAATGAGACGTTTAACAAGCTCATCATGATCAACATCGAGTACCAGCATACTGTCGATTTTCATTCCCCTTTCATTGAGCATCTTTTCCAGCTCTTCAGTCTGTGCAACTGTTCTTGGGAATCCGTCGAAAAGAAAGCCGGCCACATCTTTTGTGGAATCGATCTTGTTTGCAATCATTTCAATGACAACCGCATCCGGAACAAGCTCGCCCTTTGACATGATGGAGCTCATCTTTTTGCCAAGCTCGGTACCGGCAGCTATTTCGGCCCGGAGCATGTCGCCTGTTGACAGATGTTTCAGATTGAATTTTTCAGCCAGTTTTACCGACTGGGTTCCCTTACCAGATCCGGGAGGGCCAAAGATCAGAAAATTAACCATAGAATAAATTTTTATTATTTTACAAGTTTATAAATAGACGGAACATTACGTCCGAAACCATCATAATCAAGTCCGTAACCCACAACAAAGTCGTTTGGTATGCTGAATCCCAGATAATCTATTTTTATGTCCTTTGTATATGCGTCGGGTTTAAGAAGTAACGCTGCTATCCTTATGTCTTTTACATTCCTGATAATGAGGTTATTCACTGTATGTTCAAGAGTAACCCCTGTGTCGACTATGTCTTCAACGATTATTACCGACTTGTTTTTAAGATCCTCGTTCCATCCTATAAGTTCCTTTATTTCCCCCGACGAGCTTGTTCCAACATAGGAAGCAAGTTTAATGAAAGATATCCGTGCATCAATGGTTATCCTTCTGAAAAGGTCGGCAGCGAACATAAATGATCCGTTCAGGACGCCCAGGAAAAACACTTCACGTCCTTCATAATCCTTATTTATCTGATCTGCAATTTCATCGATCCTGTTTTGAATATCGATCTCACTTATGAATTCGCTGAACTTTTTATCGAGGATCCGTACTTCTTTTTTTGCCATGATTTTTGAATAATCAGCCCCTGCGAAAATATGAAAATAATAGCTTATTTTTGCCCTTATCAGAATGTTAAATAAAAAATTCGGGATGGAACCACTTGTCAGCATAATAATGGGAAGCACATCAGATCTGCCTGTGATGGAGAAAACCGCACAGGTGCTGAATGATTTCAAAATACCTTTTGAGATTAATGCATTGTCGGCGCACAGGACTCCTGAAGAGGTCGAAAAATTTGCAAAAGGCGCTGCTGCAAGAGGCATAAAGGTGATAATTGCCGCAGCCGGAATGGCAGCGCATCTTCCCGGTGTAATCGCAGCCATGACTCCCCTGCCGGTAATCGGGGTGCCGATAAAAGCTTCGCTCGAAGGGCTCGATTCCATTTTCTCGATACTTCAGATGCCTCC
>JAAYUS010000002.1 GCA_012517605.1 Bacteroidales bacterium | reverse complement strand
TCCTTTGTTATCTTCCAGTCGACAAGCATCTCAAAATCTCCGTATTCTGCAACAGAGCAGAGGTTATTACCCTTGCCGTTGAAAACTATGCAGCCATCCTTTACGCTCCAGTTTGCAGGAACAAGCACATTTGCCTCGGCCTGCTTCCTTTCAAGATCGATTTTTCTCATCTTTGACCTGGCGACAGGATTTTCAACCAGACCCTGCCATCCTGTAAGATCCTTTCCGTTGAACATTGACTTGAATCCTTCATCAGCAGGCATTGCATCGAGATATTTGTTTATCATCTCCCTGTTATAATCGCTTTCCGGACCTGTCAGTTTTGCTGCAGCTTTTGAAAGAATCTCACGGACGAGTGTTCCGTACATTCCGGTTCTTGATCCTGTTGACGGAAGGGCAATGCGCATTGCCGCTGATGCAGCTGCTGAAGATGTGGCCGGATCATCAAGATATTCAGCAATGAAGAATAAAGCCTGATAGGTTTTTAACCGGCCAATCTCGCTTATGATCTGATTTTTACGTCCTGCATCAAGTGCAAATGGCATAATCTTCCTGAAAAGGAGCAGTTTCTGTTCGTCAGGAATCGGGGCATTGCGGATCTGCTTCACATAACCCTCAAAAGCAGGCGCCTCGAAGGTCTTGTTTCCTGAAGCACATATTTCATAAAGCGCTGACGAACATGTATAATCCTCCCACGATGTGAGTGTACGGAAACATATATCCCTCATTGCCGGACTACCGTTTTCAAACTCTTTAAGAACAACCTTCAGGGCCTCATTTCCGCCCGTTGAAGCCAGAACAGGAATAAGTTTTTCTTTTGCACCGCTTCCCTGCAACGCTTTCAGGATAACATCCGAGCGCAAGGCAGGATCAGATGATTTGTTTGCTGCTGCAGCAAGGGCATCCTGTACATTTTTTACATAATTAGTATCATCTGTAGAGGCAAGCAATTTTATAAGTGCATCCTGGTCACCTGACCCTGCAAGATTTGCAAGTGCACCATAGGCAGCATTCCTGACATTCCTGTCGGCGGAGGCAGTAAAAGGCATTACATCGCTGAAATACTGACTGTTTTTGCTCCATGCAAGGAGTTCGATAATGCTTTTCCTTGCAGCATCGGAACCATCCTTCAGGACAGGCTTCAGCAATTCTACCTCTTTGCTTCCCGAAACAGACATCAGCGCTGATAAGGCAGACTCCTGGTCGGCAGGATCCGGCGAGTTCTTAAGATATGATATCAGATCTCCAGCTGACCTGGCTCCCTCCATCTTTGCAAGAGCGGCAGCAGCAGCTGTTCTTACCTTCTGATCAGGATTTGTAAGAGAAGTCCTTATAAGAGGGATTGCCGATTCATCCTTACGGTTTCCCAGCATCGAGATTATTTCAGGTTTTGCATCCGGAACTGCTTTCGGGAAATATTCAATCCACCGTGTAACAACTTCCCTGTCAGGAATAAGCATTGACGCATTCAGGGCTGCATTTCTGTAAGTTTTGTCGGGATATGCTGCAGCTTTGGTCAGCTCATTCATTGCATCAATGCCGTGATACTTCGTATAAATTAACAGAGCCGCCGATTTATTCTGGACAGTCAGCCTGTCTTTGCATTTCGATATGACAAGTTTACAGATTCTGTCCATGGTTTTGAAATCCCCGTTTTTTCCGGCATTCTCAGCATAATTAAGCAGTGCTGCTGTGGCACCAGTCACTTCCCACCTGTAGAAGACATCCCTTGCTGCTTTTGACAGAACAGGCAATGCAAGAGGGCTGCCGCTCCGTGCAAGTGCATTAAGTGCTGAAGACCTTGTATTAACATCAATTGAAGAGGCCCAGCTTATATATTCGTTCACTGCCACCCGTGAGTTCATTCCAGCAAGAGCGTTCATGACCGTAGCCGGACATGGAAGGTCCTTATTCTTAAGCGATTCGGCAAGAACTGATTCTACTTCCTGACTTCCCGACTTAATAATTGCAGCGAGAGCAGGATTGCACAGGTCTCTGTCGTTAAGGAAGGATTTCAGGGCCTCGACTGTTGCATTTCCTCCGATGATCTGAAGCTGTTTAATGAAGAAATCTTTCACTCCATTGTCTTTCTGGGTGACGGCATAATCGATGCAGATCTTTTCCCACATCGGTTTTTCATTTTCCTTTCCCTTTTGTGAAAGGAATCGTGAAAAGCTCTCCAGGGCAAAGCGGGCACGTGTATCATCACCGGTTCCGGCCGGGATGATCATGCTGCATATCTGCCTGATTCCAGTGTCCCCGAGAGCCAGCATGTCGCCCATAAGTTTATCAGTATATTTCAGGTCGCTGGCCGGAAGCTGGGCAAGAAGATCTGCGACTTTCGTCTCGACGGTCCTCCGGTCCTGGGCAAAGGAACTACCGGCAACAGCCAGTAAAATCATGCATATTGATAATATTTTCCTGATTTTCATATTTTCAAATTTTCAAATTTTCAAATTGGTAATTGTCAGATCCTCCAGGGTCCCCTCATAGGCTGATTAATAAGCCTATTGGCTCCATCATCATCGATAAACTGCTGATTGACAGGATCATAATTAAGATTTCTACCCAGCCGAAGGGCGATTATCCCCAGGTTGACAATTGTACATGACCGGTGTCCGTTTGATTCATTAAGTGCAAACTTTTTCCTTGTTTTTACGGATTCGGTAAATGTAGTTATCTGTGGTTCCGGATCAGGAAGTGAATTGATGAGCTTCTCCATATCCTTAATTGTCGATCTGAAACCTTTGAAAACTTTCCCGTGGGGTCCTTCAATATAAGCGGCTTCAGTGTCGCGGTTTTCGCCATCGAGGATTATCTGGCATCCATCGTCATATGTATAAGTAATGCGCCTCCATGAACCAACGGCGTCATAATGCTGCTGGGGAGCATCAATTTCAACGGAAACCGGTGATGTATGATCCTTTCCGAGCATGTACTGAACGGGATCGAGGTAATGTTGCCCCATGTCGCCGAGTCCGCCGCCGTCATAATCCCAATATCCCCTGAATTTTGAATGTACTCTTTCAGGATTATAAGGTTTGTATGGCGCCGGGCCAAGCCAGAAATCATAGTCGAGTTCCGGGGGAACCGGTTCGGGTTTAAGGTTATACAAACCGCTCCAGTAAAACTTCCAGTCGTATCCTGTAATACCGCTGACAGTGACTTTCAGGGGCCATCCCAGGACTCCGCTGTCGACAAGCTTTTTCAGAGGTTTTACGGTTGTACCGAGTCCGTAAAACTGATCCTTGAACCTGAACCAGGTGTTCAGCCTGAACATCCGTCCGTTCCTCTGAACCGCTTCGACAACCTTTATGCCTTCGCCGATTGTTCTTGTCATCGGTTTTTCGCACCAAATATCCTTTCCGGCTTCCGCTGCCATTTTCGACATTATGCCATGCCAGTGCGGCGGAGTGGCGATATGAACAACATCGATATCGGGCCTGGCAATAAGCTCCCGGAAATCGTGATAGCCTGTGATCCTGCCTCCGGCAAGTGCAATTGCCTGATCGAGATGGTTTTTATCCACGTCGCATACGGCAAGAAGGCGGGTTCCTTCATATTCGAAATGTCCACGTCCCATTCCTCCGACTCCGATAATGCCTTTGGTAAGCTGGTCGCTCGGAGCAGTATAACCCTGTCCACCGAGAACATGTCGCGGTACAATTGTAAAAGCGAGTGCGGCTGCTGTTCCTTTCCTTAGAAAGTCACGCCTGCCAAGTTTTTCTTTCTTCATAATAATGTTGTATCAGTTGAAGTAACGAATAAGTTCTTTACGATCAGGCAATCTCTATTTCTTCAGGCAGTACAATGAAACTCCAAACAGATATATCATACATGCTATCAATATTGTCATTCCAAGCCCTATTGTTGACATATCGCTTACCCATCCCACCATCAGCGGGATAACTGCGCCGCCCGAAATTGCCATCATTACAAGGCCCGAGACTTCATTGCTCTTGTCAGGGAATTTTTCCATGGCAATCGAAAATACCAGGGGCCATATATTGGCAACAGCAAGCCCGATCATAAACACCAGTCCCCAGGCCAGAACAGGTGATTTTATCAGTACAATTATGGTGAGGCATAATATGCCGAGAACTGATGTCCAGACATAAAATTTACGCGAAGAGATCTTTGTAAGGAGTATGGCGCCGGCAAAAGTCCCGACCATACGTCCCAGAAAATATACGCTTCGACCCGATTCCGCTGATGTCTGGTCAATGCCGAACTGCTTGATAAGGAACTGACCTGAGTTTGAGTTAAAGCCTACATCAACTCCGACGACAAGGAATATTGCCAGAACAAGCAAAAGAACCAGATTGTTTCCCAGAAGCTTGAAGGATGATGAGAATGTTGCTTTGTATCCTTCAATTTTCGTTTCATCGATCTTTGACGATGCAAGCCAAACAACTGTCAGAATCGATACTATCCCAAATACAAGGAACAGCAGCTTCCAGTCGCCGAACTGAGCGGCAAAAAATGCTGCAAGGGGAGCTCCAATCATTGAACCAATAGCTTTTACAAATTGTGAAAAGCTCAGAAAGCTTGAAGCCCTGTTACCGGGAACGACATCTACCATTAGCGGATTCGCTGAAACCTGCACAATTGTGTTGCCGATGCCCAGAAGTGCAAAACCTGTAAGTACCATAGGAAAATTATAGATCAGAAACGGGAGAAGAAGTCCGAGTGCGGTAACTCCCATTCCGATATTGAGCATGTTTCGTTTGCCGATACGCGATTGCATGACCCCCACAGGAACAGACAGGATGAAAAACCAAAGAAAGGCTGCAGAAGGAATAAGCTGTGCAACAGTGGCGCTCAGGCTCATGTCCTTGCTGACACGGTCAACGCCTATGCCTACAAGGTCCACAAAGCTCATGACAAAAAATGCCATGAGAACAGGTGATATTTTCGAGATGTTGATTTTATCTGTGGCCATGATTTAAAGGTTTAAAGGTTGAAAGGTTGAAAGGTTGAAAGGTTGAAAGGTTGAATGGTTGAATGGTTGAAAGGTTGAATGGTTGAAAGGTTGAATGGTTGAATTTTTGAATTTTTGAATTTTTGAATGGTTGAATTTTTGAATTTTATAGATTGCATTACATTAATGGCAGAGCGTGCTGGATGTCTTTCCAGAATTTATCGTCGAGAAGGTATGCGGCGCCGATGAAGGCTGCATCTTCCTTAAGTTCTGACAGGGCGACCCTGCAGCGGCATCCTTCATGCCTGAGACTGTTCTCAAAGATCTCCCCGAAAAGATTGTAAGCATGGGAGATATTTCCTCCGACAACAACTATTTCAGCCCTGAATTTATTCAGCCACGGAGCCAGGAAGATCCCAAGATTCGTTCCGAATTCCGAAAAGAGGTCCATAACCCTTTTATCTGAAGAGGCAAGGGAGGTAAGCTCCTTGACACCATTCAGCTCAACACCTGTCATTTTTTTATACCTGCCAAGGAACCAGCGCGTTGAGAAATAATCGTCGGCAATATTATCTCCGTATGGCAGATGGTAAACACATCCTAGTTTCGGCACCTCAGGACCATCGACAATAGGTATCTTGCCGGCGATAAATGCTGATCCGAATCCTGTCCCGAGGGTAACCGACATCGATCGTTCAGCTTTGGAAGCCTTTCCCACCAGGGCCTCACCGACAGCAAATGTCGACACATCATTCATGAACCTTACCGGGAATCCGTTGTGAAAGCCAAGCCTGCGGGATATTGCACTCTTAATATCATGGCCATAAAGTTTCTCATATTTTGCCACGCCTTTTATATAGCTTATTCCTTTTACATAATCGAACGGACCCGGCATGCCGAACCCTATTCCCTTAAGGGATCCTTCAGGGATCTTATCAATCACGTCTTTCAGGGCCTGAACCCATACTCCTATAATAACATCGGCTTCTTCCTTGTTATCAACTGCTCTGTCAGTGCGGGTTTCATCAAGGATATTGAAAGTATCAAGATCGACAGCCGCGCAGCTTATATGACTTCCTCCAATATCAACACCGATTGCTAACTTCTTCTTCATAAAATGAAATACTTTTGAACCTTTTAAAATTTACTTAAAACTGTTGCTGAAAGTATTCATTTTTATTTGCAATGCAAAGAAATGACCTCAAAAACGATACATTGATTTTTAATAATGTTGACTTTTCTCATGGATGATTCAGTTTAATAATTGTAATTTAGATTATTGAAAATTAAAGTTCAGTCCTTTTCTTAAATGAAATTTTCCATAAAGTTCATCCTGATAAAAAAATAATGCCATGCCCAGAATAACAAAGGAAGATGCTCTTAACTACCATAGCAGGGGCCGTCACGGCAAAGTTGAGGTAATACCCACCAAACCATATTGTACGCAGTTTGACCTGAGCCTTGCATACACTCCGGGTGTGGCGTACCCATGCCTCGAAATCGAAAAGTCGCCCGATGATGCCTATAATTATACAGCCAGAGGCAACCTTGTGGCCGTAATATCTAATGGAACTGCGGTACTCGGACTCGGTGACATAGGGGCGCTGGCGGGCAAACCTGTCATGGAGGGGAAAGGATTGCTTTTCAAGGTATTTGCAGACGTCGATGTTTTTGATATTGAAATTGACGAAAAGGACCCTGAAAAACTTATTGAAACAATTGCCAGGCTGGCTCCGACTTTTGGAGGGATAAACCTTGAAGATATCAAGGCCCCGGAATGCTTTGAAGTGGAGACAAGACTGAAGAGCATGCTTGACATTCCGGTATTCCATGATGATCAGCATGGAACTGCAATCATATCGGGGGCTGGTTTGCTTAATGCACTGGAAATAACTGGCAAGAGGATCGAGGAAATAAAGCTTGTGGTATGCGGCGCCGGTGCTGCTGCAATTTCCTGTTCAAAGCTTTACCTGTCGCTTGGCGTCAGGAAGGAGAACATCGTGATGGTCGACAGCAAGGGAGTCATCAATCAGAAAAGAAAGGATCTTAATAAATTCAAGCAGGAGTTTATTACAGACAGAGATATTGACACCCTTGCTCAGGCAGTAAAGGACGCGGATGTCTTCCTGGGGCTGTCGACTGCCAACATGCTCTCTAAGGAGATGCTTGCATCAATGGCTCCGGATCCGATCGTATTTGCCATGGCAAATCCTAATCCTGAAATAACATATGAGGATGCAATGTCGACCAGGGACGATCTTATTTTCGCCACAGGGCGGTCGGATTATCCTAACCAGATCAACAATGTTCTTGGATTTCCCTTTATATTCAGAGGCGCCCTCGATGTCAGGGCGTACACAATAAATGAAGAAATGAAGCTTGCGGCTGCCAGGGCGCTTGCAACCCTTGCAAAAGAGCCGGTGCCGGATGAAGTCCTTAAAGCTTACAATGTTGATAAACTGAGCTTTGGAAGAGATTACATAATACCTAAACCTCTTGATCCTCGGCTCATCTCGTGTGTCGCATCCTGCGTGGCAAAAGCTGCAATTGATTCAGGTGTCGCCAGAAGGCCGATAAGCGACTGGGAGGAATACAGGAAAACACTCGATCAGAGATTAAAGGTACATATAAAGAGGGTCGGCGAACTGAGCGAATTCTAGATCACTGATTTTATCTTACTCCGCTCTGCCATTTGCCTCATGACTTTCTTCTCATACATTGAAACAATAATATCGGCCGATTCCTGAATGCTGAATGATACCCTGTTCAATGAGATATCAAAAAGCGATTCAATGTTTGTCGTTTTTTTATCCAGGAAGGTATGTATCAGGTCATTCCTTTTTGCATCTGTTTCAATGACATATTTCTCAGCCGTTTCAGCATTCATTTCCTTCTTTCTCATCACGTTTTCAACTCTCCAGGGGAAAGGGGCTACCAGCCTGACATGCAGGGCGTCCCTTATTCCATGGGCTATCGATACGCTCCCCCGTCCTACAATGACAACATTGCCCTCCTTGCAGATAGACAGCACAACATCCCTTATGGCCTTCTTTACACGGAGGTCGCTTACAAAGCCCCCTGAAAAAGCCATTATCATCTCTGAAAGGTTCGAAAGCTTGATTCCTTCATAATAGTTCTCAATCCGCTGTGTATCGATATTGAGTTCCCTGGCAATCGAATAAATGATATCCTTGTCAACCCATTTCCATTTGTTGGTATTAAGTCGCAGATTCAGCCTGTCGACAATACCTGCTGCTATTTCGCGTGCATCACAACCCGTCTGGCGCGAAATTGTAATCACTGGTCCATCTTCCGAAGCCGGACTGCTCAACACCGATTCCCGGTATCTTTCATCGAAATAATCAAAGAATTTTTCCATCTGAGGGTCCTCCTTTCCTTTTTCAAGTTGATTTGCTGATTTTTTATCTGATTAAAAATGAAACAGATCAGCATCTCATATCAGTCGCTTCAAAGACTTAAACGCCTTCGAAAGGTACAGGTTCAAAAACATCATAAGTTACAAAAAAATATCGATTTCTCAAACATTTTGCGGCAACAAACCCGAAATGGCCAGTGAAGTACCGAAACAGCTCGATTTTTTCTGGGATATATTGATTTTATCTTATCTTTACTCAACTAATCAAATATCTCGCATATATCTTAAAAATTACATTATGAGTACATCCATCTTATCACGACCGGAACTTATCTGGTTCATCATCGGGCTTGTCCTTTTCCTGTTGGAACTGGTCCTCCCCGGATTTGTGATCTTTTTCTTCGGAGTAGGCGCATGGATAACAGCTCTTCTCTGCCTGATCGCAGAACCTGGCATCAACCTGCAGGCCATAGTCTTTGCCGTCACATCAGTTCTCTCCCTCCTTCTTTTAAGAAAAATGATTCAGAAACGCTTTTTCTACAGTAAAGATGATCTGTCAGAAGAGGTCGAGGATGAATTCACGGGTAAAGAAGCTATTGCTGTTACTGATTTTGCTGCGGGCGAAACGGGAAAAGTCGAGTTCAAGGGAACCACCTGGAAAGCAGAATCGGAGACAGCAATCTCAAAGGGACAGAAAATCATTATCAAGAGCAAGGATAATTTCAAATTATTTGTAGAACCTAAAAAATAGCCAACATGACACTTTTATTTACACTTGCTGCATCTTCCAGCACCACTTTCATCCTTATCGGGATAATCCTTCTGGCGTTTATCCTGATCTCTTCGATGGTAAAAGTGGTTCCGCAAAGAACCGCGATCATTGTCGAACGACTTGGAAAATACAGGGCCACATTCTCGGCAGGCTTTCAGATTCTGATACCTTTTATTGACAAGATAAGGTATCGCCATACACTGAAGGAACAGGCTATCGATGTTGCCTCTCAGATTTGTATTACCCGTGATAACATTGCCGTGGAAGTAGATGGAATCCTTTACCTTCAGGTACTTGACCCACAGAAGGCATCCTATGGCATTGACAACTACCGGTTTGCTTCAATCCAGATTGCACAGACAACAATGAGAAGTGTTATCGGGAAGCTTGAACTTGACAGGACTTTTGAAGAGCGTGAATCAATAAATGCTGCTATTGTTGATGCAGTTGACAAAGCCAGTGAACCATGGGGTGTCAAGGTAACCCGTTATGAAGTAAAGAATATCATACCTCCCCAGAGCATCAAGGATGCCATGGAAAAACAGATGAGGGCCGAGAGGGAAAAAAGAGCCGTCATTGCCGAGTCAGAAGGAACAAAGCAAGCCAAGATAAACAATGCTGAAGGCGACAGACAGGAATATATCCTGAAATCGGAAGGTGAAAAACAGAAACGGATCAACGAAGCTGCAGGACGCGCTTCTGAAATCGAACAGGTTGCCACCGCAACTGCAAACGGACTAAGGGCCATTGCAAAAGCCATTTCTGAAGAAAACGGGCTTAACGCAGTAAACCTCAGAATAGCAGAACAATACCTAAACGGGTTTGCAAACCTTGCAAAAACAAATAATACTATAATCCTTCCTCAAAACCTTTCAGATGTTGCCGGCATTGTAGCAACTGCAACATCCATGTTCAACGAGGTGAAGGATAAAAAAAAATAGGGAATAAATAATTGCCCGCCTTCTATATAATACCCCTCTCTGATTTCTTAAATCAGGAGGGGTATTTTAATTCCTGTCAAATATTTTCATGCTCGGTTCTTTGTATTATTTCATTCTGCAGATCCTCTCCAAGGTCGTTGAAATAATCGCTGTAACCGGCAACCCTGACTATCAGATCCCTGTACAACTCCGGATGTTTCTGGGCATCCCTGAGAGTTTCGGCATTTACAACATTAAACTGAATATGGTGACCGTCGAGACTGAAATAGCTGCGTATAAGTGCTGTAAGACATTTATAGCTGTCTTCATCCTCAAAGAACTGAGGTGAAAATTTCTGATTGAGCAAGGTGCCACCAGTCCTCAGGTGATCGATCTTTGATGCTGATTTTATCACTGATGTCGGTCCGTGGCTGTCGACGCCCTGGCTCGGAGAAATACCTTCGGAGAGAGGAGTAAAAGCTTTTCTGCCGTCTGCAGTTGCTCCTGTTACGCTACCGAAATATACATGGGATGTTGTCGGAAGCATATTGATGCGGTGAACACCTCCGCGTGAGGCAGGACGGCCGTTGATGGCATCATAAAAAATTTCAAAAACTGTGACTGCCTGCTGATCAGCATAATCATCATCATTACCGTATTTGGGCGTGTTGTAAATGAGATCATATCTCATATCATCATATCCTTCAAAATCGGAATCAAGTGCCTTGTTCAGCTCATCCCATGTAAACCGTTTGTTATCGTAGACATTATATCGGATTGAGGTGAGTATGTCAGTAATGCTTCCCAGCCCGACTCCCTGTATATATGTAGTGTTGTACCTTGTCCCGCCGCAATTGTAATCTTTACCGTTAAGTATGCAGTCTTCGAGAAGAAGCGAAAGGAAAGGCACTGGCAGATAGTTCTCAAATGTCTTGCTGATTACATTATTGCCCCTTATCTTAATATCTGCAAAATATTTCACCTGTTTTGCGAATGCCAGGGTCAGATCATCAAAAGTTTTATAATCTGTAGCAAATCCGGTTTTCAATCCTGTCTGAACACCCGTTCTCCTGTCAAATCCGTTGTTAAGGGTCAGCTCAAGAATTTTTACAAGATTAAAATAGCCTGTAAGCCAGTAAGATTCAGTTCCGAAAGCTCCTGTTTCAACGCATCCTGAAGCGCCCCCGTTCCTTGCATCAACTATGTTCTTGCCCTGCCGGAGAAGCTCCTGGATTATTGCATCGGTGTTGAAACACGATGGCTGGCCGAAACCTGTTCTTATAATATCCAGAGCTTTGTGTATGAACCTGTCGGGATTCTTTTTACTGATCTGGACCATCGAACTTGGCTGAAGTATCCTCATCTCCTTTATTACATCAAGGAGTATGTATGACATCTCGTTCACTGCATCGGTGCCGTCGGGTTTAACTCCTCCCAGATTTATAAGGCAGAAGTCTGTGTAAGTGCTGCTTTCACTTGCAGTCACCCCCATTTTCGGCGGTGAGGGATGATTATTGAATTTCACCCAGAAACAGCCAAGCAGATCGCTAAGCTTTTCATCGGTAAGAGTGCCCTCTTCCTTTTCCTTTTTATAAACCGGATAAAGATGCTGATCGAGTCTTCCGGGGTTGAATGAATCCCAGGGATTCAGTTCGGTAATGACACCAAGGTGGATAAACCAGTAATGCTGGAGCATCTCATGGACAGTCTCAGGAGCTTCTCCGGGCACTTTTCTGCAGATGCGGGCCATCTCCTCAAGCTCGGCCTTGCGGTTCTCATCTTTCTCAGAGACAGCAATCCTTTCGAGCTCATCAGCATGCCGTCGGGCATACATTATTATTGCATCGCATGCAATATCCATTGCCTTAAGTTCTTCCGACTTTTCAAAGGCATCCCTGTCATTAAAGAAATCAAGCTTTGACAGACTTTCCTTAATCTCTTCCTTAAGCTGATTGAAGCCTGTCCGGAACATTTTATATCCCAGCACAGTGTGTCCGGGGGCACGCTGTTCCTGGAACTCGGTAAAAATGCCGGCATTGTAGGCAGTGATCCATTCAGGTGTCATCAGGCTCATAATCCTGTCGCGGTTGCTTTTGCCTGTCCAGAAGGGGATAATCTCATCCCTGTAGGCTGCTTTTACTTCATCATCGACCTTAAAACTCACCTTGGGCCTTGAGTTCAGTATCTCAAGGTCCTGAAGTGAATGAAGGCTTATCTCGGGATAGGTTGGTGTGGCTTTGGGCGCCGGGCCTCTCTCTCCTACTATAAGTTCACCGTCGTTAATGCAAATCTTTTTATTTTTCAGTATGTACTGAAATGCAAGTGCCCGTCTGACAGGGGCTGAAACTTCACGGGCTTCGCCGCTTTTATAAAACCTGGTAACCAGAAGTGCGCGTTCGGCAGTAATCCTTTCTTCTGCCGTGAGGCTCTGGGTGCGTAGTTTTTTTACTCGTTCCGATAATATCATATCAATAATTATTAGGTTCTTCAATAAGGGCTAAAGCCCATTTATTTCCAGCACATCAGCCACGGCATGAAGGCCGTGGTTTGTCAATCATTGTTATTCATCATGGCCTCCCTCTTCAGGGGGCCGGGGGCATAACCGCATGATAACCGGGTTCTGTTCAATTATGCGCCAATCCTGACTTTAATGCCTGTTCCTTCAAAGAACTCCTTAAGCTCCTTCATCCTAACGACAGATGGCTGTGCAGTTTCCTCCATCCTGTAATGAAGATGCAATTTCCTGTATTTTGCCTTTCCTGTCCTGTGAAACGGAAGAAGACTGATTTGTTTCAGATTGTCACATTTTAATTCCGAAAACATTTTCTTCATCCCTTCAAGACTTTCAGGATCATCATTTTTACCTGGTATCACCGGGATCCTAATAAAAATATTCTTCCCTTCCCTGAGAAGCATTCTGAGATTACTGATTATCAACGTGTTTGATACCCCGGTATATTCAAAATGTCTTGACTCATCAGGATGCTTTATGTCATAAAGAAATAAATCTGTATACGGCATCACTGATCTGAAGTTCAGTTCTGACGAATAACCCGAAGTGTCTACTGCGGTGTGGTAACCTTTCGATTTGCAGGCAGCAAGTGCTTCAAGAAGGAAATCCGTTTGCATAAGCGGTTCTCCTCCTGAAAATGTGACACCACCATGGGAATGTTCAATAAAAATCCTTTCCTTTTCAAGGATTTCAAGAATATCCCTTGCTGAGTAGTATTTTCCGGCCAGCTCCTGTGTAGTGAACTCAGTTTCTCCTATCTTCCTGATCTCAGTGACTATCTCCTGCTCCGGTGATATCCCTTCCGGATTATGGCACCACCAGCACGAAAGTGGGCATCCTTTCATGAAAAATGTCACTCTTATACCCGGTCCATCGTGTATCGAATATCGCTTCACACTGAATATCAAACCCTGCATATCAAAAAAATTGAAAAAACCGTAATAACTAATAGGGGAAAATGGCCGCAGACTGTCTTTAAAACAGAGGAAAATATCAGATATTGTAAAACATAAGACAATGATACAATCTCCGGCCGAGACGCTGCATCATGAAACGATATCTGAGATTTAAGATCATAAGTAATTAACCGGCCGAAAGTTACGAAAAAAACTTACAGGAATTTAACATATTAAGAAAAATATGCGGAAAAATTAACAAAAGATTAACAAAACAGGATGCAACAAATCGCTTTAACAGGCGTCTATATATTGAAAACGTTCTTTACAGGCCGTCCGGCCAAATTCTACGATCAGGTTTAGGTTAATGAAGGAAAGATCAGACTCCCAAGCTGTCTTTCCTTTTTTTTTACCTGACAATAATCATTCAGAATTGCGAATAAATAACTTTCTTTTGTAATAACAGGAAAAGGCAGTCCGAATTGTGCCTGAGTGAAAAATAATTGGTGCTGGGTACAGGGCGCAGGGCGCAGGGCGCAGGGCACAGGGCGCAGGGCTCAGGGCGCAGGAAAGATAAAGATAATTGAAATAAGAATAGTAATCATGAAGAAGAAGATCCGGTTCAGCCTGGTTTACCGAGATATGTGGCAATCATCAGGCAAATATCAGCCGCGGGTTGATCAGCTGAAGGAAGTTGCACCACATATTATCGAAATGGGATGTTTCGACCGGATTGAGACCAACGGAGGGGCTTTTGAACAGGTTCAGCTAATGTACGGTGAGAATCCTAATGTCGCCGTAAGGGAATGGACAAGGCCATTCAATGAAGCCGGGATCCAGACACACATGCTTGAAAGGGCCCTTAACGGGATCCGAATGTACCCTGTTCCTGCTGACATCCGGAAGCTTATGTTCAATGTAAAAAAAGCTCAGGGTGTCAATATTTCAAGATCTTTTTGCGGGCTAAACGACTACCGCAACCTCGAACTGTCGGTAAAATATGCAAAAGAGGCAGGGATGATATCGCAGGGAGCCCTTTCCATAACCCATTCCCCGGTTCACACTGTGGATTACTATATGAATGTCGTTGACCATATCGTTGATTATGGAGCCGACGAGATATGCCTCAAGGACATGGCAGGTGTAGGACGACCGGCAACTCTGGGAGAACTTGTAAAGCAGATAAAGAAAAAGTATCCTGAAATCTTAGTTCAGTATCACGGACATTCAGGTCCGGGAATGTCAATGGCCTCAATGCTGGAGGTTGCCAGGGCCGGAGCCGACTATGTCGACGTTGCCATGGAGCCGTTAAGCTGGGGGATGATACATCCTGATGTGATCGCAGTAAGGGCAATGCTCGACGATGCCGGTTTCGACGTGCCTGCCATCAATATGGATGCTTACATGAAGGTAAGGTCACTTACACAATCTTTCATCGATGATTTCCTGGGATATTTTATTGATCCGCGCAACAAACAGGTTTCGTCTCTTCTTATAAGCAGCGGATTGCCCGGAGGCATGATGGGAAGCATGATGGCCGACCTTAAAGGTGTCCATCAGGGAATTAACACTTCCCTGAAAAAACAAGGCAAACCTGAACTGACAGAGGATGAACTTATTGTAAAACTTTTCAGGGAAGTAGAAGAAATATGGTCTGTCCTTGGATATCCTCCTCTCGTGACACCTTTCAGCCAGTATGTAAAAAACGTCGCCCTTATGAATATCATACAGATGACGAGCGGCAGGGAGAGATATGGGATGATAGACAACAATACATGGGATATGATCCTTGGAAAGGCGGGGTGGCTGCCGGGAAAACCCGGAAAGGAAATCACAGATCTTGCCGCGAAACTTGGAAAGGAATTTTATTCAGGAAATCCTCAGGATGCATATCCTGATGAACTTCCTTCCTTCAGGGAGGAAATGAAAAAGAACGGCTGGGATCCGGGAAAAGATGATGAGGAACTTTTTGAATTTGCCATACACGAAAGACAATACCGTGATTATAAAAGCGGCATTGCGCGAACCAGGTTCATGAACGAGCTTGAAAAGGCAAAAGAAGCGGCAAAAACTGCGACATCAGTAAAGATGCCGGAACAAAAAGATATGGCAAAAACAGCTGAAACACGGCAGAAAAGGAATGATCCCCTGCTTAAAGCAATAACCGCTCCTGCCAGGGGTAAAATCTATTACAACCTGTATGGCGAGGTAACCGAACCTTCAAAACCCGGCGATCACGTTAATGCAGGTGAACGTATTTGTTACATCCAGACCAGCTCATATATAGAGGAAATAGTCTCTCCATATGAAGGTGAGGTAGCAGAAGTTGTTGTGTCCCAGGGTGCGAATGTCAATAAGGGCGATGCTCTTTTCATGATAAAGGAACAAAAGACGGTTAAGAATAAGAAAAAGAAGGTTTAGTCTTTGAAATAAAAAGGAATTTTTAATCTTTGTATCAAACCTGGTTAAAAATTACCAAACCTCTAATGTGTTATGAAAAAGACCTTCCTTTTTATGTTCATTATCGCAATGGCATTGACTTCATGCAATCAGAAATCAAAAGTAAAGAGTGACAATCCGCTGTTGAATGATTTTGATACTCCTTTCGGAGTGCCTCCGTTTGACCTTATTAAGGCAAAACATTTCAAACCGGCTTATCTTGCTGCTTTTGATGAACAGAAAAAGAATGTAAGGGCAATTATTAAAAATACTGATGCCCCGACTTTTGAGAATACAATAAAAGCCCTTGAATACAGCGGCGAGCTTCTTTCAAAAGTAAGCAGGATTTTCGGTTCCCTGAACTCAGCAAATACAAACGATTCGCTGCAGGCAATAAACCTTGAGATTGCTCCTCTGTCATCCAAACACAGGGATGATATCAATCTTAACGATACCCTTTTTCAGAAAATAAAGTCGGTATATGATAACAGGGAAAGTTTCAAACTTACCGATGAAGAAAAAAAGGTACTTGAGGATACTTACAAGAGTTTTGTCAGGAATGGTGCCGGTCTTTCACCTGAGGACAAGGAAAAGCTCAGAAAAATAAATGAGGAACTGTCTCTTCTTTCGGTCAGATTCGGGCAGAATCTTCTTGCTGAAACAAATAATTTCAAGCTGATTATAGACAAGGAGGAAGATCTTGCAGGATTGCCGGAAGGATTAAAAGCCCAGGCTGCTGCGGCTGCAGAAAAGCTTAACATGAAGGGGAAATGGGTATTTACAATTCAGTATCCTATCATGGAACCTTTCCTTAAATATTCCGAAAAACGTAATCTGAGAGAGAAGCTTTTCACAGGTTATTTCATGAAGGGGGACAACGGTAATGAATACGACAATAATGCCATTATAGCACGGATAGCAAGGCTCAGGGTGGAGAGGTCAAAGCTGCTGGGATACAAGACATATGCCGACTTTGCCCTTGAAAGGAATATGGCAAAAACACCTGAAAGGGTCTTCGATTTTCTTGTTCAGGTGTGGAATGCCGCACTGCCTGTCGCAAAGGCTGAAGCCGCAGCCCAGCAGGAACTGATCGACAGGGAAGGCGGCAAATTCAAGCTTGCCCCGTGGGACTGGTGGTATTACACCGAAAAAATCAAAAAGGAAAAGTACGATCTTGATGATGAGATCACAAGACCATATTTTCAGACTTCGAATGTGATAAAGGGCATGTTCTATGTAGCCAACAGGCTTTACAACCTTGAATTCACTGAAAGGAACGACATTCCAAAGTATCACCCCGATGTGGTGACATTTGAGGTTACCCGCGACAAAAAGCATGTTGGTGTCCTGATGATCGACAATTATCCCAGGGCATCGAAGCGCGGGGGAGCATGGTGCGGGGCCTACAGAGGCCAGAGCCGCGACATTAACGGTAAAATGATCACACCCGTTGTGACAATGGTCACAAATTCAGCACCTCCTTCCGAAGGCAAACCTTCACTTCTGACACCGGATGAGGCATCGACACTCTTCCATGAATTCGGGCACGCGCTTCACCAGCTGCTTTCAAATTCAACCTACCCGGGAGTATCCGGAACCTCAGTACCTCGCGATTTTGTTGAACTGCCATCACAGATAATGGAGCACTGGGTTCTTGAACCGGAGGTACTAAAGGTATATGCAAAACATTATCAGACCGGCGAGGTAATACCTGCCGAACTTATTGAAAAACTCGACAGGGCTGGAAAATTCAATACAGGCTTTGCAACTGTTGAGTTTCTTGCTGCCGCTCTTCTCGATATGGAATACCATACAATCAGCGAACCTGTCGAACCTGATATAAGGGTATTCGAAAAGGCTGTAATGGATAAATACGGCCTGATACCGGAGATAAAGCCAAGATACAGGTCAACCTATTTCAACCATATCTGGAGCAGTGGTTATGCAGCAGGATATTACAGTTATTACTGGAGCGAAATGCTGGATGCAGATGCTTTCCAGGCATTTAAGGAAACAGGCGATATTTTCAACCGCGAAGTAGCTGCAAGGTTTGAAAAGGAAATACTCTCCAGGGGCGGCACCAGGGATCCGCTTGAAATGTATATAGCTTTCAGGGGCAAAGAACCTGGCATTGATGCATTGCTCGAGAACAGAGGACTGAAATGAAATTTATCAGGGCAGTTGTTTTTTTATTTCTTTTTTTCCCTCCCTGCCTGCATGCCGGCATAAAGGATCCTGTTGCCGTAAAAGGTGTCTTTGACCTTAGGATGTGCACCGATGAGGAGTTTATCTACAGGCTCCGCGGGCAATGGGAATTCTACTGGAATAAAATGCTTCATCCCGCTGATTTTGAAAACCCCGACAGAATAAAACCTGATTATTACGGACTTGTTCCCTCCTACTGGACCGACTATCCTTCCGATTCCGTCGGAACAACCCCAATGGGTTATGCTACATACAGGGCGGTGGTCCTTTTACCGCCGGGATTCAGGAAAGTGATGGGATTTGACATGCCTGTCTTTGACTCTTCCTATGAAATTTATGTCAATGGCAAAAAAATGGCGGGAAACGGAACCCCCGGCACATCAGAGGCAGAAACAGTTCCGGCATACCAAAGGAACTTCTTCAGATTTGTCCCTGAACGCGATACAATTGATATAGTGATAAATGTTGCCAATTTTCATCACCGGAGGGGAGGATTCTGGCTCCCGATGAAAATAGGAACATTTAATGCCGTCCAGAAACGTCTTTCATTATCGTGGGCCGGTGACTGGGGAACTCTTAGCTTTCTTCTCGGTTATTCCCTGTTATTCTTTCTGTTCTATCTGCTTTATATTAAGGACAACCTAATGGCATTTTTCAGCATAGCCACCATAGGACTTGCCATTAGGCCGTTGTTTACGTCTAATTTTCTGATTAACTCCCTTGGCGCCGGCCTGAGCTGGAACTGGCTGATAAGATCAGAGTACCTTGGACTTTACCTTATTCTGACAGGATGGTACTGGTTTGCTCTATACCTTTATCCATCAAAATTCTTCAGGCTGATAACCAGAATAATTACAGTAATATTTGCGGCAGCAGCAATACTTACATTGTTTCTGCCGGTAAGGATTTTCAGCTATGCAACTTTCATTATCTATCCCCTGCTAATCCTGCTTATTTTATATTGCATTACAAGGAGTATCAAAGGCGCCCTTGAAAGGAACCGCCTTGACATTGTTTATTTTGCCACTTTTCTGCTGCTGACTTACGGGGCCGTACATGATGTGAATCTATCGATGGGGAAGTCGACTGTCCCGACAGTTTATATCCTGACATATACTCTGGTACTTTTTGTATTCATACAGGCAGTTCTCCTTCTTTATAAATGGGTAAAATCATTTTCCGAAAAAGAACAGCTCAGACAGGAGCTCGAATATATGAACAGGAATCTTGAGATCATGGTCACCGAAAGGACGCATGAGATAAATGCAAGAAAGGAAGAGATTGAAATCCAGAATAAAAAGATAGAACTTCAAAACAGACAGCTTTCTGATACGATACAGCTCAAAAACAAGATCTTTTCCGTAATTGCCCATGATCTGAGGAGTCCAGTTGTTAATATCCTCTACATGCTCAATCTGCTCAAGGATGATGAATATAAGGAAAAATACGATTCATTTGCCAATTCAAGCATCCAGTATGCCCAGCAGGTGATCAATCTCCTCGAAAATATGCTTGTCTGGGGCAGGGATCAGGAAGACAAGATAAAATTTGCCCCGGGCCTGCATGATCTTGCCGACATAATCCTTACAAATCTCAGTATTTTCAAGGAAACAGCTGATAAAAAAGACATAATGGTGAATTTCACCCAGATAGGCAACTCGAAGGCCTATTTCGACAGAGACCTTATGGATATTATAATACGGAACCTTCTTTCAAATGCCGTTAAATATACATCCCGCGGAGGAAGGATTAGCATACTTTTAAAAGATAAAAGCATGACTAAGGAGGGAATAATCCTGAAAGTCTGTGATAATGGTATTGGCATATCCCCTGAAAAGCAAAAAACACTGTTCAGCACTGATGAAATTGAAAGCACCCCTGGTACCGAGGACGAAAAAGGAACAGGCATCGGACTTAAATTATGCTACGAACTTGTCAGGATAAATAATGGCACCATAAGTGTCGACAGCAGGGTTGGCGAAGGCACCTGTTTTACCATAGTCCTTCCTGACAGGAAAAGCAAAGCCTGATCATTAACTTTCACCCTTATTCCAGGGTAAGTTCTGTAAGCCGTCTCCTGTCGGTTATCTTCAGATTCCTGCCTTTTGTAATAATAATCCCCTCTTGCTCCAGATCACTCATAACCCTGGCTATCGAGGGACGGGCGACACCGAAATATTCGGCAAGTTCCGACTGTGTTAGATTAAGATTTATCTCGTCTTTACCCTGATTTGCCGCTTCAAGGATAAACTGTGCAAGTTTTCCACGTATAGTCTTGAAATTCAGGAATTTTATTTTTTCAGAAAGGAACTGCGACCTGCTTGAGATCATATCCAGAAAATTGCCAAGTATTTTATCATTGCATTTAAGGAATCTGAGAAAATCGGATTTTTCAATTATCAGAAGCCGGGTGTCAGTAATTGCCACAACATTTACAGGAAAGGTATTTTTTGATCCGAATATGAAAGCCGAAGCGAGCGCTCCCGGAGCAGGTATATCTTCTATCTTTATAACACGACCCGCGTAGTCGGTCATTTCCCCCTTGACCAACCCGTCGAGAACAATGATAAATGATTTAACTGCTTCACCACTTTGCGCGATCAGGGTCCCGGCACTGTATTTCCTGATCCTGTATGGCACGGATGAAATCGCCGATGATATTTCATCGGGTTCCATTCCCCTGAATACCGGAGCATTTACAAGAATATTGAGTTCCATTTTTTATTTAAAATTAGTAATTGTAACAAATGTTACAATTTATGTTTTTAACATTTTTCACCTTTGACATGAAAATAACCGATAAAACAGAATGAAAAGAGATATACTGAAAATAGACGAGGAGCTTTGCAACGGATGCGGACAATGTGTTCCAAACTGCCATGAAGGAGCTTTACAGGTGATTGACGGTAAAGTCAGGCTGGTCAGTGAACTGATGTGCGACGGGCTGGGAGCCTGTATCGGACATTGCCCGGAAGGTGCAATATCGATTGAAACGAGAGAAGCGGAACCTTACAATGAGGTTAAGGTGATGGAACAAATGATAAAGAAAGGAAAGAACACCATAAAGGCACACCTTAAACATCTTAAGGATCATGGTGAAACAGGTTATCTCCAGGAGGGTGTAGGCTTTCTTAAGCAAAACCGTGATAAACTTGATTTCGAGCTCACAGATGTTCTTGCCGAGGTCCATAACCATGGCAATGATCATTCCCATCCGGCATCACATCATCGACACAGCCATGAAGGAGGAGGATGCCCCGGATCAAGGGAAAGGGTAATAGAAAGACCATCGAATGCAGCTGAAGCAGCCGTTGCTGCCGACCAGCCTTCTGAGCTTAAGCAATGGCCTGTTCAGATGCATCTCCTGAATCCAAATGCTCCCTACCTTCGTGGATCTGACCTGCTTCTGGCAGCCGACTGCGTGGCATTTTCAATGGGAAACTTCCACAACAAATACCTTAAGGGCAGATCTCTTGCAATTGCCTGTCCTAAACTCGATCATGGGACAGATATATATGTCGAAAAGCTTACCGCCATGATTGATATGGCAAAAGTGAACACAATAACTGTAATGATGATGGAAGTGCCATGTTGCGGCGGACTTCTTCAGATGGTAAAAAAGGCACAGTCGGCAGCCTCGCGTAAGGTACCTGTAAAACAACTGATAGTCAGTATTTCGGGAGAGGTGCTGATGGAAGAATGGGTATGAGTTTAATAAACCAGGGCTCCATAACTAAATTTGCTTCATTTATGAAAAATCTGTAATTTGGATATTCAGAACCCAAAAACCAGTTCCCGGACTTCTAAACCTGATTTTATGGCACCAGGGAATAAACCTGCAGGTTCGGACTCTCTGAATTTTTATCTTGGTCTGGATATCGGATCGGTATCACTGAATACAGTGATTCTGGATGACGACTTTAACATAATCGAAGATTATTACGACTATGTTCATGGAAGGCCTTTCCACGTTCTTGCGAACAGGCTTGGATCAATTTTCAATGAACATCCTGGCCTCTCAATAATTGGTGCCGCAATTACAGGCACTGGCGGGAAGCTTGCAAGAGAACTTATTGGCGGAGTCTTTGTAAATTAGATCATTGCACAGGCCGCTTCCTCATGTGAACTCTATCCGGAAGCAAAAAGTATAGCAGTTTATTTGAGCAACTTCAGATGCGGCCCCGATTCATTTATCCTTCATTATGTCGCGGAAGAACTTAAGAATAAACCAAAAGAACACTTTATTTCCCCTATATGCACGACGGCGCCTATATGATCGCAGCAGCAGCCCGCAGTGCCGGCATTCCCCCGGAGGTCCTTCCAAAACAGACAGATGAGGATATTGCCATCGGCAGGAAATATACTTCATCGAAAGAGTGCTTCCCTATGATCTGCACAACAGGCAGTTTCATAAAAAAGCTAATGGAACCAGGCTCGGATCCTTCGAAGATGAGCTTTTTCATGCCCGATCATAACGGCCCATGACGTTTTGGACAGTATACTCATCTTCAAAGGATAATATTCGACAGGATGGGATTTGGTGATGCAGAACTTGTCACACCGTCAAACGAGACATCCTATGCCGACCTTGCCGGAGAAAAAAGCAGGCTTTTCAGGATCAACTCATGGAAAGGCTTTGTGGCTTTTGATTTTCTGAGGAAACTATACCGCGAGACAATGCAGGCTGCAACGGCAATTTAATATCGCATATGATGGACAGGATTCGGTCGGGCTCGACACCCGGCTTCAGGCTTTTGTCTTTCAGGTCAGGGAATATGCCAGGAACGATGTAAGAGTTATCGCCTGAAATTTCAGTATGTTACTTTGAATCCGAGTTTTTCAAGAAGCAACCCGGCTTCTTCACCAGGCCCCTTCAGATTTATGGTATAATATGGGAATTCGCGGCGGACAGGGTAGTTTTCCCTTTCCTTTTCAAACCTCGAAGGGTCGAAGCGCAAACGAATGTCATCCTCTATGATATTGTAGCTGTGAAAGACAACCCTCCTGGCAATGTCTTCAGAATCCTTTCCATTGCAGTCGATTGTAAAAACAGGCTCAGGAACATCAGGAATTCCCGAAGGATACCATTCACCAAGAGGCAGTCCGAATTCATCCGAAAGTCTTCTTACTGCCATGGCTGTTCCGTTTGCCTTTCCATCGGCCGAATAACCGGCAATATGAGGTGTGGCCAGGAATGCCATGTGCATAAGCGGAATGTCTATTTCGGGTTCCCTCTCCCACACATCAATAACGGCCCCGTCAATTTTCTCACCGGCAAGAGCCTCCTTGAAAGCTTCAGTCGAAACTACCTCACCTCTTGAGGTATTGATAAGCCAGGCTCCTTTCCGGATCCTGCCGAACGCTTCACCGGAGAACATGTTATAGGTTTTGTCGTCACCTTCCAAATTCAGAGGCACATGAAGGGTTATGATATCAGCTTCG
Organism: Bacteroidales bacterium; assembly: GCA_012517605.1. Taxonomy (GTDB): domain Bacteria; phylum Bacteroidota; class Bacteroidia; order Bacteroidales; family VadinHA17; genus LD21. The sequence goes on along the minus strand of JAAYUS010000002.1, from coordinate 10,163 downwards.
GCAAGAATCTGTTCGAAGGTAGCAAAACCGTCACTTCCCTCCCTCCTTGCCCTCGGAGGATCATTCAGAAGAACCTTCATTCCAAAGGCTTCAGCCACCTTTAAGACTTTGGATCCGACATTTCCAACCCCGACGATACCGAGTGTTTTATCCCTGAGCAGAAAGCCCGAATCTCCGGATATCTTAAGCAATGCTGATGCAACATACTGCTGAACAGAAGAAGAGTTGCAGCCCGGAGCATTTGTCCATTTTATGCTGTTTTGTTCACACCACACGGTATCTATATGGTCAAACCCGATTGTTGCAGTTGCAATGAACTTTACCTGCGTACCGGCCAGAAGCTCTTCATTGCATTTTGTTCTTGTCCTGATTATCAGAGCATCGGCATCCTTAATGCTATTCCTGTCCATCCGGCTTCCCGGCAGATAGGTAACTTGTGCATAAGGTTCGAGAACACCTTTTAAAAACGGGATCTTATCGTCAGCGACTACCCTTAACATGTTTGTCAATTTTCAGCTGAAAGTTAATAAAATTTGTAACTTTATATAGTATTTGGGTTATAGTTCAGATGTTTAATTTTAACATATACTGCCTCTGCCGGCAAACATAATCCGGATTAGACGCAGAGAGTTGGTATTGTGTCAACTTAATTACTGACCGACAATTAATTAACTTTGGTATTGTTTTTGAATGTCCCCAATTGCATTAAATGATATTTGTTTATTTAATTATTTGTATATTTAGACTTGACTAATCATTTGTGAAAATTTATGGCTATGAAATTAAAAATTACCCTGATAGTTTTCCTGGCTTTTGCTCCGTTCGCATTTAACAAAGCCCAGATGCCGATCGTTTTGTCGGAAGACAGCATACAGATCGGGAAAAGTGTTTTGCCCGCATTATCTGTAACAATACCCGAATCTGAATTTGATAAAACCTTGAAAGCCTGGATAAGGGAACTTCAGGCAGGAACGAAATCAAAGGTCGTGACAGAGAACAGCGAAATGTCGATATTCGGGGCCAAGATCAAATCAATAAGCCCAAATCCCGTCAATGTTTACAGCAAGCTTGACAAGCTCGATTCAATGCTTGTGCTCTATGCCTCATTCGAGACTAAAAAGGATGAATATGTTGTTGGCTCCTCCGGCGCACCGGAATTTGCAAAAGCGAAGGATTTCCTGAAGGAGTTCGCAAAGGCACAGTATTTGGATGTGGCTAAAGATCAGGCTAATGCAGAGGAAAAGAAGCTAAAGGACCTTCAAAGGGAGCTTTCTTCCCTTGAAAATGAAAAATCGAGGATGCTGAGATCCATTGAATCAAACAAGAACAGCATTATCAGCGAGAAAGAGAATATCACCCTGATGAATAATGAACTGAATACGGTCAGGGTTGCCATGGTCGGACAGGACAGCATCCTGGCCTCGATGGAGGAAGGACCAGCCAAAAAAGCAAAAGCTGCGGAAATAAAGGATCTTGACAAGAGGAACCGGAAAGCCCAGAATTCAATAGAATCATCTGAAAAGAAGATCAATAGGTCCAATGAGGAAATTGAAAAAGCGACAAATTCGATTCCCCAGAACGAAAAGATGCAGGAAAAGGTAAGGGAGCAGATCCTGCAGCAACAGGCTGTTTATGACAAATATGCTGAAAAGCTGAAAAGAATAAAAGCCTATTGAAATTCAGAGACGGCTTATCATTCCACTATCGTCATCTCATTAAGGAGGTAACCAGCTCCGGCAAATTTATCGATTATGAACAGGGCGAATCTGATGTCGAGACTTATATTCCGGCTCTGATCGGGATTAAAGGCCATATCGCTGGCCACGCCTTCCCATGCCCTGTCGAAATTAATGCCTATAAGGTAACCTTCAGAATTGATTACCGGACTTCCTGAATTACCTCCGGTAGTGTGGTTGTTGGCAATAAAACAAACCGGCACTTCACCGTCGGCTGCATAACGGCCAAAATCCTTATTCGCATAAAGCTCCTTCAGCTTGTCGGGAACGTCATAATCGTAGATTTCGGGATTATCTTTCTCAATAATACCTTTAAGTGTTGATACCGGCTTGAAATAAACGGCATCCCTTGAATAATATCCCATTACAGTACCGAATGCCACCCTCAGGGTTGAATTGGCATCAGGGTAAAATACCCTGCCGCTCTCATATTCCATCTGGGCTTTCATATAGCGCTTATTAAGAAGCTGAACTTCCGAGTTCAGCCTTGCAAGCTCAGGTCTTACATTTTCTGAAATAAATGCCATAATATCCTGAGACAAGGTGTATAACTCATCCTTTTTTATTTTTTTTACGGACGACCTGTTAAATCCCTTAATAAAGTCTTTGAACCTGGCCTGATCGGTAAAAACAGACTTGTCATACAGTTTAACCGAAAATGACGCAAAATCACCATTGCAGGAGCTTTTCAATCTGGTATATTCCGGGGCCAGCCATTCCTGTTCAATGGTCTCACCATACGATTGAAGCATTGAAACAAACAATTTCCTGTCTGTTTCCCTGTTATAGTCTTTAAAAAACTGCTCCGAATAAGCAATAAGCTGATCTTTGAGCTTGTTTACCGCTTCAGGATCCGATCCTTTCTCTGTCTGTGAAACGAGATCACGCAAATTCCTTGAAAGATTTAATGATTCAATCCCGCTCAGAACCTCATTTGTGAAATTATTAACAAGAGTATATATCTTAAGCGAATCGTAAATCCTTTTATAGGATGGCAGAATATCTGCATAAGATTTTGACCTGGCCTCATCAGAGCTGATCCATTTTGTAATGGCAGCTTCATATTCCTGTTTCCGTGATATTGTTTTCATCCTTTCAAGCCCCTGTATCTCTCCTATCCATTTTTTCCAGGCATTTGAAATGCCGGCTTTTTTTGCAGAATACTGAATTCTTATAAGTGGATCGGAATTCATGGCCTCATCAATAATGTCAATTTTCCTTGTCCTTATTTCAATCAGCCGGGGGTTTACAAAATTCTTCACCATATCGATATGATATGAAGGAACATATTCCGATGTGGTTCCCGGATAGCCAAAAACCATCGTAAAATCGCCTTCCTTTACGCCCTTCAGTGATATAGGGAAATAATATGCAGGCTTATAGGGGACATTATCAGGTGAATAATCAGCGGGCTTGTTATCCTTGCCTGCATAAACCCTGAAAATTGAAAAATCACCTGTATGCCGCGGCCAGACCCAGTTGTCAGTGTCGCCTCCGAATTTTCCAATGGATGAAGGAGGAGCTCCGACAAGCCTTACATCCCTGAATGTCTCATTCACGAACAGAAAATACTGGTTACCCATGAAGAAAGGCTTTACAGATGCCCTGTAACCAGTTCTTTCAACAGCTTTCCTTTGTATGTTTTCAATATTTAAGGAAATTATTCTTTCTCTTTCAGCCGGTGCCATGTCGTCAGAAGTCCCTGCAAGCACCTTGTCTGTGACATCTTCCATCCATTTAAGTATCGTTACCGTCACGCCGGGATTTGGGAGCTCCTCCTTGCCCGACATTGCCCAGAAGCCGTCAGTCAGATAATCGTGCTCGAGGCTTGAATGATCCTGAATAAGGCTGTAACCGCAGTGATGGTTCGTTATAAGAAGACCTTCCCCGGAAATGAGCTCGGCAGTGCAGCCTCCGTTGAAACTGACAACGGCATCCTTCATACAGGCTCTGTTGACACTGTAGATATCCTCGGCCGACAATTTAAAACCCTTCTCCTTCATCAACTTTATGTTATACTTTTCGATAAGAAGAGGTATCCATATTCCTTCATCCGGGGAAACTGAAAAACCGGGAATCAAAATCAGCAAAAGGGCAATTGAAGTGAATAACTTTCTCATTGATTGTATTTTTATGCCTTAATTAATGGTTCATGCAAAGAAATGATATTTAAGAATCATGAATGAATTTCTGCAGTTCATGATAGAGCTGTTCCACAGGCAGGCCCATTACATTGAAATATGATCCTTCCAAAAAACTGCAGGCGGCAAGGCCTATCCATTCCTGGATGCCATATCCCCCTGCTTTGTCATATGGTTTGAAATTATCAATGTAATATTCGATCTCTTCATCGGTGAGCCGGGTAAAAGTCACCTTTGTTGATGAGTAAAAAGTACTCTGCCTGTTTCTTGAAAGAAGGCTGACCGCGGTAATGACCTCATGAGTATTCCCGGATATCTCCCTTAGTATTTGGTGTGCATCCTCCCTCCCTGATGGCTTGTCAAGGACCCGGCCGTTGCACCATACTATTGTATCGGCCGTTATCACTATTTCCCCTTCCTTTACCTTTTCCCTGAAATCATTTGCTTTTTCTTCTGCCAGATAAAGTGCTATATCTTTCCCTTTAAGATGAGACGGATAGACTTCCGGCCGGTCACTTGCAGCCAGTTCAAATTTAAGGCCCAGATCCTTCAGCAGTTCTCTTCTCCTTGGTGATTTTGAAGCCAGTATGATCCTGTATTTGTTGATATCATCAATACCCATGTCATACAAGATTCTGGTCGAGGATCAGTTTAACCACAACCGAATAAAGCACACCTGCCATCATCACAATCTTCATCATCCGGCTTGCAGCGTGAAGCTGTTTTCTACCTGAGCTTCTTATCACTTTGTAAACAACATACAACAAGGGAACGACTACAGTGACGGAAAGATAAGCAAGGGTTATTTTATCATTCAGGAAGAAATACCATACAACATAAAGAAGTCCGATCGTAACTGCAATAAGCAATACCGAGATCATTTTTGCAGTAAAAATGCCTGTCACGACAGGGACCGTATTTCTGCCATAGGCCTGGTCGCCTTCAAAGTCCTCTATGTCCTTGATTATTTCGCGGGTAAGTGTGGTCAGAAAAGCAAATATCGCAAAGCCTCCTATCCAGTAGAAAATAATACTGAGATCAGGCGGAGGAGAAGCATACACTGCATAAAACCTGTACATGGATGGCCATTCATAAATCGCAACCAGCATTGGCACCATTCCTGTGAGTAAAGCAACGATGAAATTCCCCACAAGAAACTGGCGCTTGTAACTTGCAGAATAGAAATAGAGCAGCCCGGATACTACAAGAAAAAGGAGTCCCATCCAGAAGTAACCTGCCTTCCATGATATATAAAATCCTGCAATAACACCCGCGACATTAAGTGCATTGTGCCACATCATGGCTTTACGTCGCGGGATTTTTGTCCCGACAATGACCTCCCCTTTATTAATGAGATCAGTTTTAATGTCAAAATAATCGTTAATAACGTAGCCTCCGGCCGTTATAAGGATGGTTGCAAGCACAAGCACCGCGAAATCGTACCACGGAAGCTGAAGTGAAATGGGTACTGCAGATCCCGGAGAACTTACCAGAAAAACATTTATCTTGCTTATAACAGGCTCGATTACTGCATACCTCATCAGGATCATGGTAAGAGCCACGATCACAAGATTAGGCCATCTTATGAGATTGAGAAATGATTTCATATTACCATGAAAATCCGTCTGAATCCATCCATTTGTTATGCAGGCGTAAAACCTGTTCAATTACATCCCTGACGCATCCTTCACCGCCCCTTTTGTCGGAAATATAGCCCGCAACCTGCCTGATCTCACTGTCTGCATCCGAAGGGCAAACCGGAACACCAGCAGCCTTCATAACCTCATGGTCGGGAATATCATCGCCCATGAAAAGCACATCTGCACTATCGAGATCATGCTTCCTGAGAAAATCATTGAAATTCTCGAGTTTCGACCGGCTGTTGAGGTATACATCCTTTACGCCCAGCTGTTTAAGCCTTTTCTGATACTCTTTTGCATTGCTTCCCGATATCACAGCTACATGATAACCCTTTTTCACAGCCAGCTGAACGGCATAACCGTCACGGAGATTTATTGTTCTGTTAGGTATGCCGAAAGAATTAAGGCTAATGGTCTGCAATGAAAGAACACCATCAATATCAAAAACAAATGCCTTTACCCTGGCCAGGTTCTCTTTAAAATTGGTCATCGTTTGTTGCCTTTGAATATTTCCTGATAATTGACTCAGTTATGTCTTCGTAAATTTTCTGTAATTCGGGAGAGAAAGATAGCAAATCGATATGTCTTTTTATAGTCTCTTTGTCAGATCTGAATGCGGGACCTGTCTGTGAATTCTCGGGACCGAGCTCAAGAGCCTTGCTAACAGTTTCATTTATAAGAGGTTTCATTATATTAAATGACAATCCTGCCTTCTCGGTGATTTTCTTGCACACTGTGAACATATGATTCGGGAAATTGCATGCAAATACTGCAGCCAGGTGGATGATCTGTCTTTCTGAGTGATCCGTGAAATGGACTTCTCCACCTAGCAAACTGGCCAGGTCAGTCATTAAATCCGATGAAACCTGATCAGAAGCTTCAAGAAAAAAAGGAAGGTCTTTGAATCTTACCGGCCTGCCCTGTGTAAATGTCTGCAAAGGATAAAAGACTCCCGTATGTTTCAGACCTGAAGGAAATACATCAAGTCCCTGACTTCCTGCGGTGTGCACCACAATGCTGTCGCTGCTGCATTTTACCTTCGGAAGGACTTCCCTGAGAGCATCATCTGGTACGGCTGTGATTATGATGTCTTCAGATCCGGTGAAGCTGTAATCTGATGACCATGAGGCGTTGCAAGTGGACGCAAGGTTGCGGCTGCTCTTTTCGCTTTTTGAAACTATCTTAATGATCCTGCAGTCCGACAAATAAAACTGGCGGCACAAGGCAGAAGCAACTTTACCCGCACCGATAAATGATATTCTGTATTCTTTCACAGAACAATATATGTTTGCATCTATGCCTGAGCCGTCGGGCCCCCGAATGTCAGAGGCAAAACTGGCGTCGAACTCTTAACCTCCTTTATCTTCCCATGCACAGTTTCATATTTTGCAATATTATCCTGGAGGGCTGCCACGAGCCTTTTTGCATGTTCAGGTGTGAGGATTATCCTCGATTTCACCTGTGCCTTGGGGATTCCCGGCATTATTCGCACAAAATCGATAACAAATTCCGAAGATGAATGAGTAATAACCGCAAGGTTTGAATAAGTTCCCTGGGCTATTTCCTCATTCAGTTCGATGTTGATCTGATTTGGATTCTTCGGATCTGACATAATATTCAGTTTTATTTTATCTTCTCGATTCCTGCTCAGCTTCTACCGGAATATCGGTGATGCTTTCATATTCTTCAAGCGATCCGACAATAATACCGTTGTACTGACGCTGACCGGTTCCGGCCGGGATAAGATGTCCGACAATAACGTTTTCCTTGAGACCTTCGAGTTTGTCGACTTTGCCAAGTATAGCGGCTTCGTTGAGCACCTTGGTTGTCTCCTGGAATGATGCAGCTGAGAAGAAACTGTTTGTCTGCAGGGCTGCTCTTGTAATACCCTGAAGCACCTGGTTCGATGTTGCAGGAACAGCATCCCGTGCCTCTACTGTCTTCAGGTCGCGACGTTTCAGCATCGAATTCTCATCCCTGAGCTTGCGTGCTGTAACAATCATACCCGGACGAAGTGTCTGGGAATCGCCGGCTTCGACAATATATTTCTTGCCATAGATCCAGTCATTCTCATCCATAAATTCGAGCTTGTCGACGACCTGTCTTTCAAGGAATTTTGTATCACCCGGGTCAACAATTTCAACCTTTCTCATCATCTGGCGCACAATTATCTCAAAGTGCTTGTCGTTGATCTTCACACCCTGAAGCCTGTAGACCTCCTGGATCTCATTGACAATATACTCCTGGACTTTTGTCGGACCTTTGATGGCAAGTATGTCGGAAGGCGTTATTGCACCATCGGAAAGCGGAACTCCAGCCTTAACATAGTCATTTTCCTGAACAAGTATCTGCTTCGACAGGGGAACAAGATATTTCTTGACCTCATCGGTCTTTGACCTGATTGAGATTTCCCTGTTGCCTCTCTTGATCTTGCCGAAAGTAACCTCACCATCGATCTCTGATACGATAGCAGGGTTTGAAGGATTCCGAGCCTCGAAGAGTTCTGTTACCCTTGGCAGACCTCCGGTTATATCGCCCGATTTTCCAACTGCTCTCGGGATCTTGGCAAGGACATCGCCAGCCTCAACCATCTTGTCGGGATCCATAACGAGGTGTGATCCGACAGGAAGGTTGTAAGTTCTCAGTTCATCACCTTTTGGTCCCAATATTTTAATAGCCGGGTTCTTTGTCTTATCCCTGCTTTCAATAATCACTTTTTCCTTGAATCCTGTCTGCTCATCCGACTCTTCACGGAAAGTCACGCCTTCTATAAGGAATTCATAGGCAACTTTCCCTGCAAGTTCGGCGATAATCACTGCGTTGAACGGGTCCCATTCGCAGATCAGCTTGCCCTTTTCGACTTCCTGTCCGGGCTTAATGTACAGTTTTGAACCGTACGGCACCGTGTGAGTGGTAAGGGCAATTCCTGTTTTCTTGTCAATTATCCTGAGTTCGGCAAGACGGCCGATCACTATATCTATTTCTCCTCTTTCAGGATCGGCTTTCGGAACTGATCTAAGTTCCTCAATCTCGGCTATACCGCTGTAACGTGCAACAAGCCTTGATTCTGTAGTTATATTAGATGCAGTACCACCAACGTGGAAGGTACGGAGAGTAAGCTGTGTACCCGGTTCTCCGATGCTCTGTGCTGCAATGACTCCTACGGCTTCTCCCTGCTGAACCATTCGTCCGGTAGCAAGATTTCGTCCGTAGCATTTTGCACACACACCTTTTTTGGACTCGCATGTAAGAACCGAACGTATCTCGACCTGCTCTATCGGCGAATCTTCAATCTTCCTTGCAATCTCTTCCGTCAGCTCCTGTCCGGCCTCAATAATCAGCTCACCGGTAAGAGGATGGAACACATCGTGGACTGTTGTACGACCCAGGATCCTTTCATACAATGATTCCACAACCTCTTCATTTTTCTTTATGGCTGTTGCGACAAGACCCCTAAGCGTACCACAGTCTTCCTCGTTAATAATAACATCCTGGGATACATCGACAAGTCGGCGGGTCAGATAACCTGCATCGGCAGTCTTGAGAGCCGTGTCGGCAAGACCTTTACGTGCACCGTGTGTTGAGATGAAGTATTCGAGAACCGAAAGACCTTCCTTGAAGTTCGAGAGGATCGGGTTCTCTATGATCTCAGATCCTGTTGAGCCTGATTTCTGAGGTTTTGCCATAAGGCCCCTCATACCTGAAAGCTGGCGGATCTGTTCTTTTGATCCCCTTGCTCCCGAGTCGAGCATCATATAAACCGAGTTGAATCCATGCTTGTCGGCCGAGAGCTGTTTCATCAGCGACTGGGTAAGCCTTGCGTTGACGTGTGTCCAGATATCAATGATCTGGTTATAGCGTTCGTTGTTGGTTATGAATCCCATGCTATAGTTATTCAGCACTTCTTCAACCTGTTCATATCCCTCGGTAACGAATTTTGTTTTTTCTTCGGGGATGATTACATCATCAAGGTTGAACGACAATCCACCTTTGAAAGCTGAATTGAATCCAAGGCTCTTTATTGCATCGAGGAATTTTGCCGTTTTGGCAGTGCCAGAGAGTTTAAGGACCCTTCCGATGATGTCCCTGAGTGATTTCTTTGTAAGAATCTCGTTTATATATCCTACTTCTTCCGGAACAAACTGGTTGAATATCACGCGTCCGACAGTGGTTTCGATAAGGTGGTTAACCATCTGGCCGTCAATTCTGTCATTTACCTTGACCTTTATAATTGCATGAAGATCTACTTTGCCTTCATTGTAGGCTATTGTCACTTCCTCGGGTGAATAGAATACAAGCCCTTCGCCCCTTACTTTATCGGTATCAGTGCTTTTCCTGCCCTTGGTGATATAATACAGACCAAGCACCATGTCCTGTGAAGGAACTGTGATAGGCGCACCGTTGGCAGGGTTAAGGATATTATGCGATGCAAGCATCAGCATCTGAGCCTCAAGAATTGCAGCATTTCCAAGAGGAAGGTGAACAGCCATCTGGTCACCGTCGAAGTCAGCGTTGAAGGCTGTACATACGAGAGGGTGAAGCTGAATTGCCTTTCCTTCAATAAGTTTCGGCTGGAAGGCCTGGATACCCAGACGGTGAAGTGTAGGAGCCCTGTTAAGCAGAACCGGATGTCCTTTCAGAACGTT
>JAAYUS010000129.1 GCA_012517605.1 Bacteroidales bacterium | reverse complement strand
GACAAGATAATGCATCATAAACTTAATCTTTCCGATTCCAAGATTGCCAGTAAAGATTATTACTATGTTTTGCCAAATGACGTAATTGTTGTTGAGCCTTTGAAATCGATCTCAACAAGTTACTCAAACATAACTTATACGACAATATTATCATCAATAACAACGTTGATTGCAGTGTTGCTTTTTGCAGGGCTGGGATTTTAAAAAACGGAAACAATGCTAAAAACTATTGAACCAGATTCGTCGATTGCACCTTTTAAGTATTTTATATTAAAGGTTGCTTCATTAAAATATCTGTATATTTCTTTAATTTTACTGTGTTTTGCTCTGGCATTCCTTTATAACCATTTTGCCACGAAGGTTTACGAAGCATCGGCATCATTAAGTCCGGTTGAGAACAAAACCTCATCTCTTCTTAAATCAAATGAGCTTTTCAGCAGCCTTCAGTCGCTCGAGTCTATCAGCAACATCGAAAACGACATTACAAATCTGAGTTCCTTTGAACTTGTATATTCCACTGTAAGCGCCATGAACCTTGAAGTCAGCTATTTCAGGGAATTTAAAAAAGTCATTAAGCAGACTGAAGAACTGTTCAGTAATTCTCCTCTGACTGTAAGTATAGATAAATCACATAATCAGCCGATTGGCGCCAAATTTTATATTTCCATTCTGGATGACAATTCTTACAAGCTGTCTGTATCGGGCAAAAAGGTATCATTCTACAATTATGTTGACAATGAAATAATAAGTGAGGACAATGTGGTGGAATTTGATACCATATGCAAATTCAATGAAACAATAACCAACAGGTTATTCAGCTTTTCAGTCGGGCTTAAAAAAGAAAATATCCCGGTTAACCCAAAAGTAAGGTATAATTATTACTTTGTTCTTAATCATCTTGATTTCCTGGCAAAGAATTATCTGAAGAACCTTGAAATTGAAAAGGCATCACCTCTTGCTTCAATAATAAACATTAAGTTTTCGGAAAGCAATCTTGATAAAACAATCACTTTCCTTAACAGATTTCTCAATACATTCCTCGAACGGAATCTTGAAAAGAAAAATTATCTTGCAAGGAGTACAGTGAGGTTTATTGACTCACAGATCTCTGAGATTTCAGATTCACTCGTTCAGTCGGAATCAGAACTAAGGAATTACAGGTCGGCCAACCAGGTGATGGACCTTAGTTTTCAGGGCCAGCAGTCATTTGAACAGATGTCTTCAATAGAAACCGAAAGGGCAGCCCTTCAGGTCCAGGAAAGATATTACAACTATGTGCTCAATTATTTTAAAATGAACGAGAGCGGCTCGGGAGTAGTTCTTCCTTCAGCCATGAATGTCTCAGATCCCATAATAAACCAGCTTATTACAACACTTAATGATCTGAACCTTCAGCGTTCTTCACTCCTGGCAGGCAGCAATCCCCAGAAAAACATTTTCCTCAACCAGATCGATGCTAAGATAGCAGCCCAGAAGCAGACAATAATTGAAAACTTTACTAACAACCTTAATACGCTTACACTTTCTCTTAAAGAACTTGATTACAGGCAGGAAAAACTTTCAAGAGAGATCTCGAAACTGCCAAGGACAGAGATGAATATGGTTAGCATGCAGAGGAAATTCAACCTGAACGATGCAATCTACACTTTCCTGCTTCAGAAAAGGTCAGAAGCTGCAATCGCACTTGCTTCCAATTATCCCGACTATGAAATTGTTGAGCCTGCAAGAACAATTACATCAAAGATAGTGGCTCCCAAAAAAGCCATCAATTATCTTATGGCGCTGTTTTTCGGACTTCTGTTTCCAACACTCTATCTGATGATCCGTGATTTCTTTGACGACAAGATAAGAAGCATCAATGATGCCGAGTATATGCTGCACCGATCAGTGATGAGCGTTATTTACAGTAATAACCTCAAGAGTGAAACAGTTGTGGCAGAACATCCGAAGTCGGCAATTTCCGAATCATTCCGTAACCTGAGAAGCTCTCTCTTCCTAAAATCAGATCATGAAAAATCGAAGGTAATACTTATAACTTCTTCACAGCCCCAGGACGGAAAGAGTTTTGTATCGCTCAACCTTTCGTCATCAATTGCATCGGTAGGCTATAAAACCATTCTTATCGACTGCGACTTAAGACGGCCAACCCTTCATATCAAACTTAAGGAAAACAATAATTACGGCCTTACCAATTTCATGACCAATAAAGCACAAGCAGATGAAATAATCAGAGGGACCAATATCACAAACCTCGATTTTATCTCGGCCGGCCCGGTGATACCGAACCCGTCAGAACTAATTGAATCGGGTGTAATGGATAACCTGATCAATTACCTCAAGACAAAATACGATTATATCGTAATTGACACAACCCCGGTTGGAATTGTTGCCGATGCAATACTTATGATGAAGTATGCTTCGAAGGTACTTATGGTGATAAGGAACAATTACACAAGGAAGGACATTTTCGCCAATGTTCTTAATAACCTTAAGACCAACAAGATGAACAACTTTGACATAGTATACAACGACCTTAGTCTGCATAAGAGCTCCTACAGGCATTACAGCAACTATTACATAAAGAATTAGTGAGATATAAGTCTCATGTTCAAATATTTATATTAATTATTTATTATTCATATGATTATGAATACTGATGCAACTGCAATAAAAGAAAAGGTAAAGGATTATATCAAACAGGCCACATTTGTGGACAAGGACAAGATAAAGGATGATTCGCTGATCTTCAAGGAAGGATATTTCGATTCGATGGGTTTTGTCGTTCTCATCACATATCTTGAGGAAAACTTCGGCATCAAAACCACTGATTCGGATCTTGTCGAGGAGAACTTTGAATCGATAAATGCCATCACTGATTTCATAATTCGTAAAAGCAGTAACTGATTATGTGCGGAATCGCGGGCATAGTAGATTACAGCGGCAGGGGAATTGACGGGCCCGCGATCGAAAAGATGCTTTGCGCCATCAATTATCG
>JAAYUS010000128.1 GCA_012517605.1 Bacteroidales bacterium | reverse complement strand
AAGAAGTTGTTGTAAATAATATTCATTATTCCGGTCTATTGGGTTACAAAAGTAATGTAAAATTCATAATCAGCAAATGATTTTAAGATTATTTTGAAATTGCGGGAATTTTATATTTTGCCGACCCGGTTCAACATAGCAGACTTTGCGGTTTAAGGATTTATATTCGTCAGCATGTAATTAAGTTATTTGGCTTTGTGTCTTAACCGCAGCACTTCTTCAATATCGGCGAAAGACACCTTTTTTGCTTTCAGGAGTATGAGGAAATGATACAGGAGATCGGCAGCTTCATTTCTGAACAACTCATCGTTGTCATCCTTTGCCTCGATGACAAGTTCGACAGCTTCCTCGCCGACTTTCTGGGCAACTTTGTTAATTCCCTTTTTGAACAGTTTGTTTGTATAGGAGTCTTCAGCATTCTGATCGATCCTTTGGCTGATGATCTGTTCGAGCTGGTAGATAAAACCTTTTGAAGGTTCATCTCCGAAGCATGATTTTCTGCCTGTATGGCAGACTGGTCCGGCCGGTTCGGCTTTGATGAGAATGGTGTCGCTATCGCAGTCGGCTGTTATTTCTTTAACATACAGAAAGTTGCCGGAGGTTTCGCCTTTTGTCCAGAGGCGGTTTCTGGAACGGCTGTAGAATGTAACTCTGCCTTCGAGGAGGGTAAGGTTGAGGGCTTCTTCGTTCATGAATCCTGTCATAAGGACCTGGAGGGTTGTGTTATCCTGGATGACTGCGGGAACCAGGCCGTTGCATTTATTGAAGTCTATATTCATATTAATTATGTTAAAGGCTAAAGCCCGTTTATATCTGTGTCTGTCATCTCCGGCCTTCATGCCGGGATGGGAGATGCCGGATGAACACGGGGCTTCAGCCCTCATATCCTGACATTTATTCCCTTGGACGCAAGATACTTTTTCAATTCAGGTATCTCTATCTCCCCGTAATGAAAAATACTTGCAGCCAGAGCGGCGCTGCAGGATGTTTTCATGAACACATCCCTGAAATGATCCATCATCCCTGCACCGCCGGAAGCTATAACAGGTATGCTTACACTATTGCTTACCTCCGATGTAATGCCAATTGAGAAACCTGATTTCGTTCCGTCGGCATTCATAGAAGTAAGCAGTATCTCCCCGGCTCCATGCCTTTCAGCAGTCAGGGCCCAGTCTTTAGTTCTGACACCTGTGGGAGTACGCCCTCCGTCAATAAGAACGAACCATTCATTGTTTACCATCCTTGTATCAATGGCCACAACGACACACTGGCTCCCAAACTGTTTTGACACTTTTGTAATAAGCTGAGGATTCCGGAAGGCTGAACTGTTGATGCTTACCTTATCGGCTCCGGCATTGAGAAGTGCAGCCACATCATCAATAGTATCAATACCTCCGCCCACGGTGAACGGGATGTTTATTTCTTCCGCTATTCTTCTGACAAGTTCAACCAGTGTCTTCCGCTTCTCGACAGTTGCAGTAATATCCAGAAATACAAGCTCATCGGCCCGTTGTTCAACGTATCTCCTTGCAAGTCCGACAGGGTCGCCTGCATCACGGATGTCGATGAAATTGACACCCTTGACAGTCCTTCCGTCCTTTATATCAAGACATGGTATTATCCTTTTCTTCAGCATAGCTTCCCCAGTTCTTTAAGATCCAGTAATCCCTCGTACAAGGCTTTTCCAATGATAGCGCCTTCACATCCAACAGCTTCGAGTTCGGCCAGCTGATCAACAGTGGAGATCCCTCCGCTTGCGATAAGCCTGATCCCCGGGATTTCAACGATCTCCTTATAAAGATCGGTTGCCGGTCCGTCAAGCATTCCATCTTTATCAATATCAGTACAGATTGTATACGTCATTCCTTTTGACATATAAGCCGATATAAATGTTATGATATCCTTGCCGGAGCTTTCAATCCATCCTTCAGTTGCTATTTGACGGTCCTTTGAATCGGCTCCCAGGATTATCTTTCCTGCACCGTACTTTTCAAGCCATTTAAGCACAAGAGCCGGATCGCTGACGGCTATGCTGCCGCATGTAACCTGTTTTGCCCCGCTTTCGAAGGCGATCCTCAGATCATAATCCGACCTTATGCCGCCACCAAAATCGATTTCAAGATCTGTCGCTGACGCAATCTTCTCCAGTAGTTTGTAATTCACAACTTTTTTGTTCAGAGCTCCGTCGAGATCCACAAGATGGATATATTTTAAACCGCTATCCTCGATCTGTCGGGCTACTTCAACAGGATTCCCGCTATAAACCTTAGCTGTGGAAAATTCACCTCTGGAAAGCCTGACGCACCTTCCACCAATTATGTCGATTGCAATTATGATCCTCATAATTCAAGAAAGTTAAGAAGGATTTTTATTCCGGTATCAGCTGATTTCTCGGGATGGAACTGGACCGCATAAAAGTTATCCCTGTGCATTGCGGCACTGAATGGCAGAACATAATCGCAGATTGCGGACGTATAATCTGTAAGCTCGGCATAGTAGCTGTGAACAAAGTATACGTCCTCGTCGGGGCTTACCCCCCTGAACAGATCTCCTTTCAGGGCTGAGAAGTTATTCCATCCCATATGAGGAACCTTGTCGAACGGAGGGAATTTCTTTACGACAGAATCAAAAATGCCAAGGCATTTTGTGTCGCCTTCATCAGAATATGTGCACATCAGCTGTAGGCCAAGGCAGATCCCCAGAACAGGCTGTTTTAGGCCGGTGATAACCCTGTCGAGGCTTTTTCCCCTCAGATACCGCATGGCGCTTCTTGCTTCTCCGACACCTGGTATTATAAATTTTTCGGCCGAAATTATTTCATCAGGATCGTCGGTGACTATGCTTTCGTAACCCAGTCTGGCAAGAGCGTTCTGCACCGACTGAATATTCCCTGCATTATATTTTAAGACAGCGATCATAATACTCCTTTTGTTGATGGCAGATTGAAGCTTCCAGACTTTCCAACAGCCATCTTCAGGGCTCTGGCGAACGATTTGAAGACAGCTTCGATCATGTGATGGTCGTTTTCACCCTCAGCCCTGATGTTAAGGTTGCATTTTGCATTGTCGCTGAATGATTTGAAAAAATGGAAAAACATTTCTGATGGGATCCCGCCGATCGTGTCATGCCTGAAGCTGACATTCCAGACCAGCCATGGGCGGCCGCTGAAGTCGATAGCGGTCTGGGCAAGCGAATCGTCCATCGGGAGCAGGAATCCGTATCTTTCAATTCCTTTTTTGCTTCCAAGGGCTTCTGAAATACATTCTCCAAAAGCTATGGCTGTATCCTCTATAGTATGGTGTACATCCACATGGAGGTCCCCTTCAGCCCTGATATTCAGGTCTATCTCTGCATGCCTGGCAATCTGTTCAAGCATGTGATCAAAAAATCCGATACCTGTTGAGATTTCATTTTTCCCTGTACCGTCAAGGTTTAATTCGACGTGCACTTTGGTTTCTCCTGTTTCTCTCTGAACAGATGCCATCCTTGAAAGGGTTGTCAGGAATCTGTAAATTTCATTCCAGTCGTTTGTGCAAAATGCTGCACCGGGATGTTTCGTATTGCTGAAAAAGATGGCCCTGCAGCCAAGGTTATCTGCAAGCTGAATATCTGTCACCCTGTCGCCGATAACATATGATGATCCCAGGTCAATCCCCTGCGACAGGTACCTGGTAAGCATGGCAGTCCCGGGTTTACGGGTAGGCTTGTTGTCCTCAGGCATAGTCCTGTCGATGAAGACTTCTGCAAAAACCACGCCTTCGTTCTTAAGTATCTGAAGCATTTTGTTGTGTGATGGCCAGAACATCTCTTCGGGAAACATTTCAGTCCCCAGTCCGTCCTGATTGGTAACCATCACAAGTTCGAAATCGGTTTGTTTAGCGATCCCTGAAAGTGCCGTGACAGCACCCGGCAGAAACTGAAAGTCCTCGACCGTATCGGCCAGACCGTTGGCCGGTTCGGCAAGAATCGTCGAATCCCTATCGATGAATAATACCTTCTTCATATTTTTATTTGTCGCATTGTTTTTATAAGTGCATTGTTTTCCCTCATGGTTCCGACGGTTATGCGGATACAACCAGGGACCACCTTGTTCCTGTTTCTCACGATAATACCTTTACCGACAAGAAAAGAATATATAAGATCGGCATTTTTTGTTTTAACAAGAAGAAAATTCGAATCTGACGGATAGACCTTTTCAACGATATCAAGGGTCTTAAGGTTTCTATCAAGTCTTGCCCTCTCCAACCTGATTCTTTCCACTTTTTTCAAAACAGAATCGTTTTTTCTGATTGCTTCAAGGACAGCATTCTGGTTTATGGAACTTATGTTGTAAGGAGGTTTCAGCTTGTTGAAAATGTTCACAATGGAAGTATCCATGAAGGCCATTCCCACTCTGACGGCAGCCATACCCATAGCTTTGCTGAAGGTCTGCATTACAATCAGGTTATTATATCTGTCCAGCAGAGTCAGGAACGATGGCTGTTCGGCAAAATCTATATAGGCCTCATCGATGACGACTATCCCCCTGAACCTTGAGATGATGGATTCCACCCTGGACGGATCCATTGAATTTCCCGTGGGATTATTCGGACTGCATATGAAGATAAGCTTCAGATAAGGATCTCCGAGATGTGGCTCAACTGCTTCAAGGTCGATCTGGAAATCATCATCAAGTGGAATTTTAACCAGTCCGACATCATTTATCCCCGATGATACCTCGTACATGCCGTAGGAAGGCGTAAATGCAAGTGCCTTATCCTTACCGGGGTTGCAGAATGCCCTGTAGCAGAGGTCAATTATTTCATCGCTGCCATTTCCCAGAAATATATTTTCCTGAGGGATCTTCTTTATCCTGCTTATGGCCGATTTAAGCCTGCGCTGATAAGGATCAGGGTAACGATTCAGAGTCCCATACGGGTTTTCATTGGCATCCAGAAATATCCCGGATTCTCCCTTGTATTCATCCCTTGCACAGGAGTAGGGGATGAGACGTTTTATGTTTTCCCTTACAAGGGAATCTATGTCAACCATTTTTCAGGGTTTTTAGCCGCAGGGTCACAGCATTTTTATGTCCCTGCA
The DNA here is from genome assembly GCA_012517605.1 of Bacteroidales bacterium. Taxonomy (GTDB): domain Bacteria; phylum Bacteroidota; class Bacteroidia; order Bacteroidales; family VadinHA17; genus LD21. The sequence goes on along the minus strand of JAAYUS010000128.1, from coordinate 8,590 downwards.
GAAGTTCTGCATCAGCCATCTTTTCGATGGCAGGTCCGATTGATTTCATTCCCATGCCGGATATTTCCTGGAATGTTATTTTTTTCACAAAGCTTTCTGCAGAAACGCCACCCATGCTTTTTGCAAAGCCGCCTGTCGGAAGAGTATGGTTTGTTCCTGATGCATAATCCCCCGCACTTTCACAACTGTATCTGCCAATGAACACTGAGCCTGCATTTCTGACTTTGTCAGCAAGCAGATGCGGGTCGCTTGTTGAGATAATAAGATGCTCCGGTGCATAAATGTTGCTGAATTCCATGCATTCATCAAGTGTTCTTAGCAGGATAAACCGGCTGTTTTCCAGCGACATAAGGGCAATATTCTTTCTTGGAAGCTGTCGCGCCTGTTTTTCTGTTTCCTTCATTGCCGATTCAAGAAGATCATTATTGTCGGAAAGCAGTATTACCTGGGAATCCGAACCGTGCTCAGCCTGTGACAGAAGATCGGCGGCGACGAAGGAAGGGTCAGCATCACTTCCGGCAATAACAAGGACTTCGCTGGGACCAGCCGGCATGTCGATAGGAGTGCCTTCGAGCTGCGCCATTTCCTTGGCTCTTGTCACATACTGGTTTCCCGGACCGAATATTTTATCGACTTTCGGGATAGTTTCAGTACCGAATACCATTGCGGCAATTGCCTGGGCACCGCCAACCCGGTATAACTCATTTACTCCGGCATAATGTGCTGCATAAAGAATAAGAGGATTGACATTACCGTTCCTGTCGGGCGGCGTGCAGATTATAACCCTTCTGCACCCTGCAATCGCGGCCGGGATGGCCAGCATAAGCACTGTGGAGAAAAGAGGAGCTGTTCCTCCGGGGATATATAATCCGACACTGTCGATGGCAACCTTTTTCCGCCAGCATTTTACACCGGGGGTCGTTTCCACCACATCCTCATCAAAAAGCTGGGCCCTGTGAAATTTTGCTATGTTGTCCCCGGCTATGCTGATTGCCTCACGCAGGTCGGTGGGAACCGATTTAATTGCCGATTCTATTGCTGAACCTGGTACCCTGAGGTTTTTAAAGACAGCGCCGTCGTATTTTTCAGAGAGTTCAAAAAGCGCTTTGTCTCCTTCATTTTTTACTTTCTGAAACACTGATGCCACAACATTGTCGAGGTCCGTATGGTCAAAAGCCGGCCGTCTGCAAAGCGAGTCCCATGTTTCCCTTGCGGGATATGAAATTATATTCATTCAAAGGAATTGTTAAGAATACCTTTTATAAAACCATTTTTTCAATAGGGATGACGAGTATCCCCTGTGCGCCCGCATTTTTCAGCTGGTCGATCCTCTCCCAGAATTCATCTTCCTTCACCACCGAATGGATGCTGCACCAGCCTTTTTCTTCGAGAGGCAGTATCGTCGGACTTTTCATACCCGGCAGTATCTTGCATATCTGCGGCAGTGCCTCCAGCGGGGCATTAAGCAGAATATATTTGTTTTCCCTGGCATTTTTAACTGCCCGTACCCTGAATAAAAGTTTGTCCAGTATTTTTTGCCTGCCTTCATCAAGGTTCCTGTTAGAGATGATCACTGCCTGGCTTTTCATAATTGTTATAACTTCCTTAAGGCCGTTGGTCATCAGTGTACTGCCCGAACTTACAATATCGCACACTGCATCGGCCAGACCGATTCCGGGGGCTATCTCAACGCTTCCGCTTATCTCTTCGATCTCAGCTGTAATATTGTTCTCTTTCAGGTAATTCGTCAGCAGTCTGGGATAACTGGTAGCGATCTTCCTGTTACTGAAATATTCCATCCCGGTGAAAACAGCTTCCTTTGGTATCGCCAGGCTCAGTCTGCATTGGGCAAATCCAAGCTGTTCAAGGATCTCCACATCCTTGTTCTTTTCAAAAACTATGTTCTCGCCAAGGATTCCGATGTCGGCAACCTGTTGTTCCACATACTGCGGGATGTCATCATCCCGAAGGAAGAGGATCTCTACCGGGAAATTGACAGCATTTGTTTTAAGGACATCGGCACCATTTGAAAATTTTATTCCGCATTCTTCAAGAAGTTTATGAGAGGTTTCACTTAACCGGCCTTTCTTCTGGATTGCGATTTTCAGATTACTCATTTTATTTTAAGTTTTTGTTTAAGTTTTTGCCGGGCAGGCCGTGCGGGAATAAAAAACCCGCCTGATCTGCTCAGCCGGGTTTATGATATTTTAATTAACCGCATACCACTTTCATCCCGCCTGAGCGAAGCAACGAAAATGATGATGGTATGACTTAATTACTGGCATTGTTTCTGATTTGAAGGCAAAGATATTGTTTTTTTACAAATTATCACAAATCTGTTAAAATAAGTAACAATCATATTCTTTCTGCGACCAGATCTCCTACCTCAGTAGTGGAATACCCCATTTTTCCTGCTCCCAGATCTTTCAGTTTGTTTGCTGTAACATCCATAATGGCAGTTTCTATGGCTCTTGCGGCATTTCCTTCACCAAGATGCTCGAGCATCATTCCTCCGCATGCTATTGCGGCCAGCGGATTGATAACATTGAGTCCCGTATATTTGGGCGCTGAACCGCCGATGGGTTCAAACATCGATACGCCTTCGGGGTTTATATTGCCTCCGGCTGCAATTCCCATTCCGCCCTGGGTGATGGCTCCAAGGTCGGTAATAATATCCCCGAACATGTTTGTCGTTACAATGACATCGAACCATTCAGGATTCTTTACCATCCACATAACGGTTGCATCGACATGGTAATACTCTCTTTTAATATCAGGGTATTCGGCCTGGCCGATTTCATGAAATGCTCTTTCCCAGAGGTCGAACACATAAGTGAGTACATTTGTTTTTCCACACAAGGCGAGAGTTTTCCTTTTGTTTCTTTTCCTTGTATAATCGAATGCATATCTCAGGCAGCGGTCAACCTGCATCCTTGAATAAACCATATTCTGCATTGCAACTTCGTGCGGAGTTCCTTTCATTGTAACGCCTCCGCTTCCGGTATATACATCTCCCGAGTTTTCCCTGACAACCACATAATCGATATGTTCGGGCCCCTTGTCTTTAAGGGGTGTTGCGACTCCAGGATAGAGTCTGACGGGGCGGAGGTTTATATACTGGTCAAGTTCAAACCTGAGTTTAAGAAGAATGCCCTTTTCAAGTATACCCGGTTTTACATCAGGATGGCCGATTGCTCCGAGGAATATTGAATCAAATTTTTTAAGCTGTTCCGTTGCCGATTCAGGCAGAACCTCACCGGTTCTCAGATAACGCTCACCTCCGAAATCAAATTCGGTAAAATTGAGGCTGAACCCGAATTTTGAAGCAGCGGCATTAAGTACTTTTCTCCCTTCCCTGACTACTTCGGGACCTGTTCCGTCGCCGGGTATCACAGCAATGTTGTAAGATTTGTTCATAAGGTAGTTTTAATATTTATAATTCGTTTGTTGTGCCAATAAGCAGTTTATCAACTATCCGGATCTCGTTGTTTTCAACGATGTTCAGCATTTTTTCCGTGGCTTTTATCGCTGATTCAGTCTGGTCGGCGTCGAGACCTTTTGTCCTGAACTCCCTGCTCCTGAAATTCCATGTTATTACGGTCTCGACGAGTGCATCCGTTTTACCTCCGGGAGGGATAGATACTTCATAGTCGGTAAGGGTTGGAAGTTCTTTTCCAAGCCTGTCGTAGATTATCCTTAATGCTTTCATAAATGCATCGTACTGACCATCGCCGGATGATGTTTCCTGGTAAAGATTGCCATCTATTTCTATCTGAACGCTTGCAGACGGTTTAAGACCGTACGACAGCGAAAGTGAATAGTTCTTGATAAAGATCTTGTAATCAGCCCTGTCATTACCAAGTACGTCTGAGATTATAAAAGGAAGGTCCTCAGGGGTTACATCCTCTTTTTTGTCACCGAGTTCTATCACCCGCTGGGTTACCTTCGCAAGCGATTCCGGGCTGAGATTAAGGCCGAATTCCTCAAGATTTTTCTTTATTGTGGCCTTCCCCGATTGTTTGCCCAGCGCATACTTTCTCCTCCTTCCAAACCTTTCAGGAAGAAGGTTGTTATAATAGAGGTTGTCTTTTGAGTCGCCGTCGGCATGGACACCGGAAGTCTGGGTGAAAACATTTTCTCCGATTACCGGCTTGTTAACCGGGATCCTTATGCCGCTGAATGTTTCGACAATCTTGCTTGCATTTGTGATCTGAAACTCATCTACACCTGTTTCGGCATCAAGCTGATCATGAAGCACACCTATGACACTTGAGAGGGGAGCATTGCCTGCCCTTTCACCAAGTCCGTTCACTGTAGTATGAACCCCTTTAATGCCGGCTCTTACAGCTGAAAAAACGTTTGCAACCGCCAGGTCATAATCATTGTGGGAATGGAAATCAAAATGAAGACCGGGGTATCTGTCAGTCACTTTTTTACAGAATGTGTAAGTCTGCTCAGGGTTAAGGATACCAAGAGTATCAGGGAGCATAAACCTCGAGATATGTTCATCTTTTAGGTTGTCGATCATATAAAATACATAATCTTCAGAATTTAGCATTCCATTTGACCAGTCTTCCAGATATATGTTGACCTGCATGTCACGTTCTCCGGCCCTCCTTATTATATACCTGATATCTTCAACATGCTGCCCGGGAGTCTTCCTGAGCTGTTTTTCGAGATGGCGAAGAGATCCCTTGCACAGGAGGTTGATTACTTTGCCTCCTGCATTATGGATCCAATCGAGGGAGATATCACCGTCGACAAAGCCAAGTACCTCCACTTTCCCGTGCATATTGTTCTGACGGGCCCATCCGGTGATGAGCTTTAGTGCTTCGAATTCGCCTGAGGATACACGGGCAGATGCCACCTCAATACGGTCGACCTTTACATCCCTGAGGAGAAGACTGGCTATATGCAGCTTCTCGAGCGGTGTATATGAAACTCCCTGTGTCTGTTCTCCATCTCTCAGGGTGGTATCCATTATTTCTATTCTCATTTTACCTGTTTTTTTCAGATTCAAATGAAGCTATCAGATCCTTCAGACCAAGAAGATAGTCAATATCATCAAGCCCCTTTATCAGGCACTCTTTCTTGTAGGGGTTTATCTCGAAAAAGTGCGATTGTCCTGATGCAGGGACAGTTATTGTCTGATTTTGAACATCGATTCTGACAATAGTCTCCGGATTTTTCTGAACCATGCTGAGAAGATCCTGAAGGAACTTTTCAGGCACGATAACAGGAAGCAAGCCGTTATTAAGGGCATTGTTCCTGAATATGTCCGCGAAAAAGCTCGAGACTACTGCCCGGAATCCATAGTCGTATACGGCCCATACTGCATGCTCGCGGCTCGATCCGCTTCCGAAGTTTTTCCCTGCTACCAGAATTTTACCTGAATATGCAGGATTATTGAGGATAAAATCCGGTTTCAGGTTTCCTGTCTTGTCATACCTCCAGTCGCGAAAAAGGTTTTCCCCGAAACCTTCCCTTGATGTCGCGCTTAGAAATCTGGCAGGAATGATCTGGTCGGTATCCACATTTTCCAAAGGAAGCGGGACACATCTCGATTCAAGGATATTCAGTTTTTCTTTTGGCATTGTTTGAGTAATTTAACTTGCATTTAATCAATGAATTCCCGGGGATCTGTTATTTTTCCGGTTATGGCAGCTGCTGCGGCTGTGAGAGGGCTTGCAAGGAGAGTCCTGGCCCCTGGTCCCTGGCGGCCTTCAAAATTCCTGTTTGATGTCGAAACCGCATATTTGCCTGCAGGTATTTTATCGTCATTCATTGCCAGGCACGACGAGCATCCGGGTTGCCGGAGTTCAAAGCCGGCATTGCTGAGTATTTTATCAATACCTTCCTCAATGGCCTGTCTTTCAACAGCTTTAGATCCGGGAACTATAAGAGCTGTGACGTTTGGCGATTTTTTTCTGCCCCTGACAAGCCTGGCAAAAGCCCTGAGATCTTCAATTCTTCCGTTTGTGCAACTACCAAGGAATATATAGTCAACAGGATGTCCAATTAGTTTCATTCCCGGAACAAATCCCATGTAGTCGAGGGCTTTCCGGAAGGAAGCATTATCATCGCCGGCTACGTCTTCCGGTACAGGTATTGAGTCGTCGATGGCTATTCCCATTCCCGGATTGGTGCCGAAGGTGATCATTGGCTTAATAAGGTCGCCATTGAATGTGAGTTCCCTGTCGAAACCGGCATCAGGATCGCTCTTAAGTTCTTTCCAGTTCAGGATCATTGAATTCCAGTCAAAGCCTTCAGGCACTGAAGGCAGTTCCTTAAAATATCTGAAAGTCACCTCATCCGGGGCAATAAGTCCACCCCTCGCACCCATCTCGATGCTCATATTGCAGATTGTCATCCTTCCTTCCATACTCAGACTGGAGATGACAGGTCCAGCATATTCAACAAAATAGCCTGTGGCCCCGCTCGTGGATATCTGCGAGATTATATACATGATCACATCCTTGGCAGTTACGCCTTTGCGAAGGCTGCCATTGACAGTTATCCTCATTTTTTTTGGTTTTGGCTGGAGGATACACTGGGTAGCAAGCACCATTTCAACTTCGCTTGTTCCTATGCCGAATGCTATTGCTCCAAAGGCTCCGTGTGTTGATGTATGGCTGTCGCCACATACTATTGTCATGCCTGGTCTTGTATATCCGAGTTCAGGACCGATTACGTGAACAATCCCGTTTTTCTGGTGATTCAGTCCGAAATATTCAATACCGAAAGCTTTGCAGTTTTCAGCAAGTGCCGCTACCTGGTTTCTGGAAAGCTGATCCCGGATTGGTTTGTCCTGATCAGTGGTCGGTATATTATGATCGGCAGTGGCAAGTGTTTTTCCGGGTCTGAAAACCGGTATTCCCCTTGCCCTGAGTCCGTTGAATGCCTGCGGGCTGGTGACTTCATGGATGTACTGCTGGTCAATATAAAGAACATCGGGGCCTCCTTCTATTGACTTCACAACATGTGAATCCCAGATTTTATCAAAAAGTGTTAGTTTTCCCATTATTTGATTTTTGAAATAGCATCTATGAATGCCTCTACGGAGGCTGTAACTATGTCGACATTTGCGGAGAATCCGTAATATATCTTACCCTGGTGCTCGACCTGGATATGCACTTTCCCGATATCGTCGCTGCCTTTTGTAATTGCCTGGATCAGGAACTCTTCGAGGTGTACTGTCTTGCTTATCAGCTGTTTCACGGCTGAAAAGGCAGCATCGATAGGTCCGTTGCCTGTCGATGTAGAAGTATGTATTTCACCGTTGATCCTTATTCCGACCGTCGCAACAGGTACAGCTGATTTACCACATGCCACCTGGAGCAATTCAAGTTTAAGTGCTTTTTCTCCCGAAAATACCTCACCTGAGAGAATACGCAGGTCCTCGTCATTAATTTCTTTCTTTTTATCGGCAAGAATTAGGAAGCGGTGGTATATGTCGTCAAGTTCTTCCTTTCCGAATGTATATCCCAGGGCCTCAAGGCGGTGGTTAAGGGCTGCCCTTCCGCTGCGGGCTGTAAGGATTATTGATGATTCCTTGATGCCTACTTCATGAGGATCTATTATCTCATAGTTTTCCCGGTATTTCAGAACCCCGTCCTGGTGGATCCCTGAGGAGTGTGCAAAGGCATTTCTTCCGACAATAGCCTTATTGGGCTGCACCGGCATGCTCATGAGATTTGAGACCAGTCTGCTTGTGCTGAATATAAGTTTCGAATTGATATCGGTGGTTAGTTTAAGGGAATGGTGGCTTTTTATTATCATCGCCACCTCCTCAAGAGATGTATTCCCGGCCCTCTCACCTATACCGTTCATGGTTACCTCCACCTGCCTGGCACCGTTTATAACTCCCATCATGGTGTTGGCTGTAGCCATTCCAAGATCATTATGGCAGTGGGTTGAGATGACTGCTTTATGAATGTTGGAAACATTCTCTTTCAGGTATTTTATCTTTGCACCATACTCTTCCGGCAGGCAATAGCCGGTTGTATCGGGAATATTTACTACTGTGGCCCCGGCATCAATAACTGCTTCAATTACCCTGGCAAGAAATTCATTTTCGCTCCGGCCTGCATCTTCAGCATAAAATTCGACATCCTCAACGAATTTCTTAGCATATTTTACTGCATCCACGGCTCTTCTGAGGATTTCCTCGGGAGTGGTCTTTATTTTATATTGTATATGAAAAGGAGAAGTGCCGATGCCGGTATGTATCCTTTTCTTTTTAGCGAACTGAAGAGCATCCGCTGCGACTTCGATATCCTTTTTAACAGCCCTGGTAAGAGCACAGATCACAGGATTGGAAATTGCCTTTGAGATCTCCACCACCGATTTGAAATCGCCCGGGCTCGAAATGGGAAATCCGGCTTCAATCACATCGACGCCCAGGGCTTCGAGAGCCTGAGCGACCTGGATCTTTTCAACCGTATTAAGCTGGCAGCCCGGCACCTGCTCTCCATCCCTGAGCGTCGTGTCGAAAATTATTACCTTCTCTTCCATATTACAATTTCTTAACTTGAATAACTAATTTCTTCTCTTTTATCTTTTTACTTTTATCTTTTTACTTTTATCTTTT
>JAAYUS010000127.1 GCA_012517605.1 Bacteroidales bacterium | reverse complement strand
GCTGCCCTGTAACCTCTCTGATAGATTGTATCGACCTGCGAGAACGAGGTTATTGAAATGCCGCTCTCATTTGGAACTATCAGATAGTCTATCAGCTTTTTCTCCCGGGCAAAATCATTTATGCTGTTGAAGAAACTAAGCTGTTTCAACACACCTGCGATTGACTGCAGTTCATTTTCATTATATCTGTTAAAGCCAGTATATGAGCCAATTACAATGTCAGCACCCATTTCTTTCAATTCAGTAACAGCTATGTTCCTTACAAAACCTCCGTCGATAAGTATGGAAGTGTCAATTTTCACAGGGGTAAAAATGCTTGGGACAGCCATGCTGGCCCTCACAGCATCCGGAAGGTATCCTGTCTTAAGTACTGCCTTGCTGCAGGAGACAAGATCTGTACCGATGCATAGAAAAGGAATCGGCAGCAATGAAAAGTCAGTTATTCTGGCAGCCGGCCAGGCATAATAGCTTAACATTTTCTCTATATGTTGTCCGCTTATCAGCCCTGATGGCAGCTTTACCTTTCTGGAGGTTATCGGAAAAGATGCGATACTGTTATTGAAATACTTCTTTTCGGTAAATATAACCTTATCCTCGGTGATACTGTTTGAAAGAAGCAGGTTCCAGTCAGCGCTCCTGAGAATATTATAGAGGCTGTCAGAGCTGTAACCGATCGAATACAAAGAGCCTACGATACTTCCCATGCTTACGCCTGTGATATAATCAGGCCTCAGGCCTGCTTCTTCCATTACCTTGATAACGCCAAGATGAGCCATGCCGAATGCACCTCCGCCGCTCAGTGCAAGTCCCAGTGTCGGACGAACATTCTTCGTCTGGGAAAAAACCATTGTCAGATTTAAGGAGAGAGATATTATAAGTGCGGTTTTAAATAGAATTCTTTTCACTTTTAATTGGTTCTGTGGAAATTCCTGTTCCCGTTAAATGCATTACAAGGGCACCGGAGCCCTGACTGACATTGAAAAGCAAGTTAATAAATTTCAGTAATTTTACCGGGTGAAAAACATAACAAAGAGAGGAACTTTTTTTCTTCCTGTCACCAAAAAGGAAATAGAAGATCTTGAATGGGATCAGCCTGACGTAATTATCTTCAGTGGTGATGCATATGTTGATCATCCATCCTTTGGTCCCGCGGTGATAGGAAGAGTGATCCAGGATGAAGGGTTCAGGGTTGCCATTGTTCCACAGCCAAACTGGAAGGACGACCTGCGGGATTTCCGGAAACTGGGGGCTCCGAAGTACTTTTTTGGAGTAACTGCAGGCAATATGGATTCGATGGTCAATCATTATACTGCAGCCAGGAGGCTCCGGTCGGATGATGCATATACTCCGGGCGGAAAAGCAGGGTTCAGACCTGATTACGCAAGTATAGTATATACCAGAATACTCAAGAAGCTTTATCCGGAAATTCCGGTTGTTCTGGGGGGAATTGAAGCTTCGATGAGGCGCCTTACGCATTATGATTACTGGAAAGACAAAGTTGAACCTTCGATTCTGCTGAGCAGCGGAGCAGACATGCTGGTATACGGGATGGGAGAGCAGCCCGTAAGAGATCTTATAAGGCTAATTGCCAAAGGAGTTCCGTTTAAATCGCTTAATACAATTCCCCAGACTGTCATTGCCATCAACAGGAATGACTCTCTTCCGGTGAATGGCAAGTGGAAGGATATTATTCTTGGAAGCCATGAGGAATGTGTCGCCGATAAAAAGATATTTGCTTCCAATTTTGTGATATTTGAGAAGGAGTCAAACAGGATGGAAGCGGCCAGACTGGCAGAGCCTTCTGGTGATAAAATGGTTATAGTCAACCCTCCTTACCTTCCTATGTCAACTGAGGAGGCAGATCGTACCCATGACCTGCCATATATGTATATGCCTCATCCCAAATACAGGAATAAGGGGTCTATCCCTGCCTATGAGATGATTAAATTTTCTGTCAATATTCATCGCGGTTGTTTCGGTGGTTGCAGTTTTTGTGCAATTGCAGCTCACCAGGGAAAGCAGATTGTCAGAAGATCGGAGAAATCGATACTGGCAGAAATAGAAAAGATCAGAAGCCTTCCTGATTTTAAGGGGTATCTTTCTGATCTTGGAGGCCCTTCCGCAAATATGTATTCCATGAAGGGTATCGACAGTGAACTTTGCATTAAATGTTCACGACCGTCGTGCATCTGGCCTGCAGTCTGCAAAAATCTTGATACCGGACATGGTGAACTAACAGAATTATATAAAAAAGTCAACAGGCTGCCAGGCATCAAGAAGGCTTTTATAGGCAGCGGTGTCAGATACGATCTTCTTTTCCCGGAATGGAATAGCAGGGCAGGAAAAGCGGAAAAGGAATACCTGGCAGAACTTATTAAGAATCATGTCTCGGGCAGACTGAAGGTTGCGCCTGAGCACACTTCACCCTACGTGGTGAATCTTATGAGAAAGTCGCCTTTCATTTTATTCCGTAAGCTGAAGGAGCAGTTTGAAAAAATCACTGCCAGGGAAGGATTGAAATATGAGATAATTCCGTATTTTATTTCCTCACACCCGGGTTCTTCGGAGGAGACCATGTCAGAGCTGGCCAGGGAAGTCAGAAGTCTGGGGATAAAGCCGGAACAGGTTCAGGACTTTACGCCCACCCCCATGACCCTTTCCACAACAATGTATTATTGTGGTTTTGACCCGTATACAGGGAAGAAGGTTTATGTTGCAAGAGATGTGGATGAGAAACGCAGGCAAAAAGATTATTTCTTCTGGTACAGGTCCCGTAACAGTCGTGAGAACACTGTAAAAAAGAGAAAACCGGGAAGATGAGCTCCCGGTTTTTATCAAACCTTTGAACTACTCGTTCAGAAACAACTGTTACTCATATTCCTTAAGGATATTTTTCACGTCATCCGGAGCCACGCGGCCGTAGGTCTTATCTCCGATAAGCACGACCGGTGCGAGGCCGCAGGCTCCAACGCACCTGAGGCTCGAAAGTGAAAATTTGCCATCCTTTGTTGTCTGACCCACCTGGAGACCAAGTTCTTTCTTAAATTCATCAAGAACTTTTTCTGCTCCTCTTACATAGCATGCTGTACCCATGCATATGCTGATCGGGTGTTTGCCCTTTGGAGTCATTGTAAAGAAAGAATAAAATGTTACAACTCCATAGATTTTTGCTACCGGCACCCCTGTCTCGGCTGATATAACTTCCTGCACTTCTGCAGGAAGGTAACCGAAATGTTCCTGGCACGAATGGAGTATGTTAATCAGTTCCTGGGGATCTTTGTTAAAGGAATCACAAATCTCTCTGATCTTTGTGATATCCTCCTGTCTCAATTCTATTTTAATACTGGACATAGTATTGAATTTAATTTTGACCTTAACGGTTCATTATTACTGTTTAACGATAATTTTTTTCTTTTTGTCGAAGTACCTGGTGTGAAGCAGATGATGTGCTTTTTCACTGTTGGGTTTCTCAAGGAATTCTTCATACAGTTTTATAATGAATGGATTCTCATGGGATTTCCTGAGCGGTTTCTTACGGTCTTCATTATATATTGCAGCAGCTCTTGCTTTCAATATTTCCGAGTTGCCAAGATGCAGCGGCTGTCCGCCACCGCCTATGCAGCCACCCGGGCAGGCCATTACTTCAATGGCATGGAACTGTGAATTTCCTGACCTGACATCGTTAAGCAGTTTTCTTGCATTTCCCAGCCCGTGAGCTATACCGATATTCAGTTTAAGTCCGTCGAAATCGATGGTTGCAGCCCTTACACCTTCAAAGCCCCTGAGTTCGGTGAAATCAAGGCGGTCAAGTTTTTTTCCTGTATATATTTCATAGGCCGTTCTGCATGCAGCTTCAATTACACCACCGGTCGTGCCGAAAATAACCCCTGCACCTGTTGATTCACCAAGCGGAGCATCGAAATCCATGTCCTCAAGGCTATGGAGGTCAATATTTGCCTGTTTGATGAAAGCTGCCAGTTCCCTTGTCGAAAGTGAGAAATCAACATCCCTGTTTCCGTCAACAGAGAATTCCTCTCTCTGACATTCATATTTTTTTGCAAGGCATGGCATTATTGAAACAACAACCATATCCTTGCGGTCAATCTTGATCTTGTCGGCGAAGTATGTTTTGGCAATTGCACCGAACATCTGCTGTGGTGACTTAGCTGTAGAAGGGACATCCTTGAGATCGGGGAAATATTCTTCAAAGAAGTTAACCCAGCCAGGGCAGCACGAAGTAAGGATCGGAAGCCTTGCAGTCTTGTCGCCTTTCAGATGGCGGGTAATCCGGTCAAGGAGCTCTGTTCCCTCCTCCATTATTGTAAGGTCGGCGGCAAAATCTGTATCAAAGACATAATCAAAGCCGAGAGCTTTTAATGCGGCAACCATTTTACCGGTCACAAGAGTACCTGGTTCGAGGCCGAATGCTTCGCCGAGGGCTGCGCGCACTGCAGGAGCCGTCTGAACAACAACGGTTTTCGATGGATCAGCCAGAGCTCTCAGAACATCAGGAGTATTATCGACTTCTGTCAGGGCTCCGGTAGGGCATACTGCAACACACTGTCCGCAATATGTACATGTCGAATGTTCAAGATTCTGTTCAAAAGCCGGAGCTACGGCTGCCATAAAGCCTCTGTTAACTGCCGAAAGTGCTCCGACAGTCTGAACTTCATTGCACATCATCTCACATCTGCGGCACATGATGCATTTGTCAAGATTCCTTTTTATTGAAGGAGATGTATCAAATTTGTATGTTGACACGGCAGCATATTCAGCTCCGGGAATTTCTCTTATCCCGAGTCGGTGTGCCATGTCCTGGAGTTCACAGTTTCCTGATTTTGCACAGACCAGACACTCTTTGGGGTGGTCCGACAGGATAAACTCCATTACTGTCCTGCGGGCATTGAGAACTCGAGTGGTATGTGTTTTTACTACCATTCCGTCCTCACATTTTGTAGAGCAGGTCGGAGCGAGGTTCCTTCTTCCCTGGATTTCGGCCACACAGATACGGCACCCGCCAGGTTTATTCTCTATATTCAGATCATCGAGATGCAGATAGCATAGTGTAGGAATATCAATTCCAAGCTTTTTAGCAGCATTCAGAATTGTGGTTCCCTTTTCTACCTCAACCTCTTTATTATCGATTGTAAGTTTTATTGTTTCCATTAATTTTCCGCTTATCTGATAATTATTGCATCGAATTTACATTTCTCCTTGCAGGCACCACATTTGATGCAGACATCTGGATTTATCTTATGTATTTCCTTACGCTGACCCGTTATTGCATTGACCGGGCAGACCCTTGCACAGGCCGTGCATCCGACGCAGTTTTCCGGGATTATATAGTATTCCATAAGGCTTTTGCACTGCCCGGCCGGACATTTTTTGTCTACAACGTGGGCAACGTATTCATTCATAAAATTATTCAGTGTCGAAAGGACCGGATTGGGAGATGACTGTCCAAGTCCGCAAAGCGATGTGTCCTTTATCACATTGCTCATGTTTTTCAGCCTGTCGAGATCAGACATTGTTCCTTTGCCTTCGGTGATCTGGTTAAGAAGTTCGTTCAGGCGTTTGTTGCCAATTCGGCACGGGGCACATTTTCCGCATGATTCCTCCACCGTGAAGTCGAGGAAGAATTTGGCAAATGATACCATGCAGTCATCCTCATCCATAACAATCATACCTCCTGATCCCATCATCGATCCTGCGGCAACAAGGTTGTCGAAATCGATCGGAAGATCAAGATGTTTTTCAGTAAGGCATCCGCCTGAAGGGCCTCCTGTCTGGACGGCCTTGAATTTCTTGCCGTTCCTGATGCCGCCTCCTATCTCAAAGATCACCTCCCTGAGGGTGGTACCCATCGGAACTTCTATAAGACCAACGTTATTGATCTTTCCTGCAAGGGCAAATACTTTTGTGCCTTTCGATTTTTCAGTTCCTATTTTGTTGAACCAGCCTGCTCCCTTGAGAATAATAATAGGTATGGCAGCCAATGTCTCAACATTATTGACGTTTGTAGGTTTTCCCAAGAATCCTGCTTCGGCAGGGAAAGGCGGCTTTATCGTTGGTTCGCCGCGGAGACCTTCCATTGAATGGATAAGAGCTGTTTCCTCACCGCAGACGAAGGCGCCGGCGCCGTATCTCAGCTGTATGTCAAAATTGAAACCTGTTCCAAGTATATCCTTGCCGAGCAGTCCGTATTCCCTGGCCTGGCTGATGGCAACCTTAAGCCTGTGAATGGCAAGCGGATATTCTGCCCTGACATAAATAAGGCCGTTTGATGCACCGATGCTGTAACCGCAAATTGCCATGGCTTCGAGCACCGAATGCGGATCGCCTTCAAGTACTGAGCGGTCCATGAATGCACCGGGATCGCCTTCATCGGCGTTGCACACTACATACTTTACATCGCTTTTGCTTTTACTGGCAATTTCCCATTTCAACCCTGTTGGGAACCCTGCGCCGCCCCGGCCTCTTTGTCCGGAATCCTTGATCTCCCTGATAACATCCTGAGGTGTCATCTCGGTGAGTACTTTGCCAAGAGCCATATATCCGTCCCTGGCGATATATTCGTCGATATTTTCAGGATTGATAAAACCGCAGTTTCTGAGGACTATCCTCAGCTGTTTCTTAAAGAAACCCATATGTTTTGAGTCACCTATCGGTTCCTTGGTAAGCGGATCATGATAGAGAAGCCTTGTGACCTTTCTTCCCTTAATGATATGCTCTTCGACAATTTCCTGGGCATCCTCGGGTTTTACCTGGACATAAAATGTATTATCAGGCATTACCTTGACTATTGGGCCTTTTTCACAAAATCCGAAACACCCTGTAAGTATTACCTGAACTTTTTCGGATAAACCTTTCGCTTCAAGTTCATCTCTTAAATTCCAGACAATTGCATCGCTTTCAGAAGCATGGCAGCCCGTACCGCCGCATACCAGAAGATGCATGCTGTATTTTGACATGTTTAAACCTCCTATTCTTTAGAATCTATTGTTTCATAATTTACCGGGATAATCCCGTCGATCAGCTCACCTTCCTTTATGTACTTCTCGATTATCTGATCGGCTCTTTTCAGATCGACATAACCGAAAACCACCGGATCCTTTCCGGGAAGTTTGATTTCAACAGTTGGTTCGGCATAGCAATATCCCATGCAACCAGTTTGCGTTACGATGCCAGGTATGTTCCTGCGGTCGAGTTGCTCAATGAAAAATTCCATGATAGGTTTGGCACCAGCAGCGATACCGCAGGTAGCCATCGCAACCTTCACCTGAACATGCTTCTCAGGATCAATTGCCTTGATTCTTACATCCAGGCCTGTCTTGATTTCCTCGCGTTTCTTTTTGAGATCGGCGAGTGATTTGATTTGTGACATGCTTTTATAGTTTAGTTAATTCAATTTTGGTTTATGAGGTTGATATATTCTTTTAAATTTATTTAAAAAATCATTCTTCAGGCATATTAAATCTTGTATTAACATAATTTCAATCCTTCATTCCGTCAGCACCTATTTCTTTAAGATTCTGATCAAACATTTCCCTGATGTCGGATGCCAGCCCGCTTTCTGTAAAATTCTCAATGCCAAGATATTCTTTGGCCTCTTTCGATGAAAAGAAATATTCTCCGGAGTCGGTTCTGTGACTGTAAAGGAAATCAATTTCCGGATTGGCAGTCATGAGAATTGTCATTACTCCTGCGATATCACCAAGGGGTTGCCTGTCGACATGGGATAAGGTAAATGATGCTTTAACTGTCGTCCCCATTCCTTCGTGAGATTCAACAACAAGGTCACCTCCGGCAATCCCTGCCTGGTATTTCAGGAGGGGAAGGCCAAGCCCTGTTTTTCTTGTTGTTCGTGTTGTAAAAAACGGATCAGTGACCTTATCAAGAATTCCCTGCGATATTCCTGATCCATTGTCTCTGACAGTAATTTCAAGCCTGTCATCAGACAATGACTCAGAAATCCCGACAAAGATCTCAGATGCTTTTGCCCTTATCGAGTTCTGTGCTATATCAAGAATATTAAGTGCAAGTGTCAGCATTATGAAACTATTTTTCGGTCGTTAATACCCGACAATGCCATTTTTATTTCCTTAAATGATATTTCCTCGATCTGAATATTATTCCATACCATCCCTATATGTTCCGGGAAATGAGCATCAGAATTTGTTACAATGCTAAACCTCCTGATTTCAGGCTTAATACTTGCAAAATTCTCCGGTGTTGACCTTCTCGAAACTTCCAGGGCATCTGCTTTAAGATCTCCCGGAATAAATCCAAGCTGGCTGTAAATGCTGTTCTTCATCCTGTCGATATGCGCCGGGATAAAGATGCCGCCGTTTTCCCTAACATATTTTTCAAGTTCTCCGATGGTGACAGTTGTAGCATTTACCAGAAGCTTTTCCTCAATATAGATTATATCCTCATTTTCATCCACTACGACCTGATCTCCAAAAATAACCGGATCATTCTGCAAATCGGGCAGATGCATATCGATGTATTGCTGGAAAGCCTTCACTGAATCAGGATCTTCAAAGAACGCAAGGCAATGAACTTCTTCCCTTGTTGTCACTTCGGCTCCCTGCAAAACGAATATCCCTTTTTCTTTGCCAAGTTTCTTTACAAGTTCCGACTGCCTGGTACTGTTGTGGTCGGTGATGCCAATTATTTCCAGTCCTTTCCGTGAAGCAGCTGAAATAATATTTGCCGGGCTCATGCTCAGATCGCCGCATGGCGAAAGCAGGGTATGTATGTGAAAGTCAGCCCGGTGGATATTCATTTCTTTTCGAGTAATTTGAACAACATTCCGGTGATCGTGAATGTATCAGCCTTTGTCGAAAGGATCGGGATGTTTTCCTCATTGCTCTTTCTGACTGTATCACTTTCCGGTACTGATCCTTTAACGATAATCACTGCAGCGAGTTCCTTCAGTGAAGCCACAGCCATTATATTCTGGTGTGTCTGGAGGGTGATCCATATACTTCCTTCTTTGGCATTGCCGATAACATCACTAAGCAGATCAGAGACATAACCACCGGTTACCTCCCTGTTCAATCCGTTGATTCCCGAAATCACCGTCAGGTCGAGTTTAGATACAATTTCAGCTATTTTCATCTTCTGCGCCAATTTTATTACAATTTTTTTCCAGCCTGTCTTTTCCCCATATCTGTTCTGTAATCCTGTATGCTTTTTCACTGCTCAGGAGGTTCTGGTTTATCATCTGCTGCTGCAGGAATATGCAGTTGGATATACTGGAATGTCCCTGGACAATGTCTTCGGCAAGAGTCTGACAATCCGGAGCGCCGCAAGCCGCACAGTCAAATCCCGGGAGAAAGCACATCAGCCGGCGTTTCCTTTCCATCTTTTTCATTGCAACAGAGGTATCCTCATCAAGTTTTTCGATATTCCTGGGTTCGATGTTGCCCAGGAAACTGTGTTCCTTGAGATTCATAAAGCCGTCAATGATCTTTTTCTGCTCTTCATTATCCCTGAGAGACATTTGGGCGGCCATTTTTCTGAGTCTTTCAACTGTCAGAAACCTGTTTCCCGTCATCAGTATGCCTCCTGCGCAGCCCTCATCACAGGCTCTGAGTTCAAGAAAATCGACATAACCAAGCCTGTCGTTCTCCAGATTTTCAAGCAGTTCGGTTACATTCCTAATACCATCCACAGCCAGTGCCCTTTTTTCAGAGTGCATCGACTCGCCGCGCGTCAGGCTCCACATTACGCCTCTGGAATTCAGCAGATCGTCTGTTACGGGCATATTTTCAGATGTTTCGGAATTTTGAAGGGATTTCTGTATTTTATTATAAAGGAAATTCATATTTATGACTCCTGTTACAACCGATTCGGTATCTCCCACAGGACTTTTTACAGCAGCAATCTTTGCCGCACATGGAGTTGCATAGAATAATCCGATATCTTGCTGGCGGATACCGGTCGACTTGATCTTTTCGAGATAATAAAGCGCCGACATATCTATCGGAGGATTGACCTTTATTATATTGTCAACAAGGTCGGGGAATCTTACCTGAATAAGTCTTACAATGGCAGGGCAGAAGGAGGAGATAAGCGGACGTATTTCATTAAGCTCCTTGAATCCTGTGTATGCTTCCAGTACCATGTCGACAGTGTTTTCAACCTGGTAAACATGCGTAAAGCCAAGGTCACTGAGTGCGCCATAGATCCTGGATACAGGGATCTTGTGGGAAAACTGGCCGATCAGAACTGCCGGGATAAGAATTACCCTGACAGGATATCTGAATATGATGTCGAGATCGTTTTGCTCAACGCCGATTGCCGATACCGGACAGGCCCTGTAGCACTCACCGCAATCCACGCACCTGTTTGCAATAATGCTGGCCACACCACCCCTGACGCGTATGGCGCGGGTCGGACAAACAGTCATGCAATGAGTACACCCTGTGCAAAGGTCCTTATCGACTTTCAGAGCGTGATGAAATTCAGTATTTTGATTTTTATCTGACATCTGTACTGAAATAGTTTATAAGCTCAACCACTGTTCCTTTTCCGGTTTCGCTTGTGATGTTCATGGTATCACTGTTTTTTTTCATGTTTGACAATCCCATTCCTGCACCGAATCCCATTTCCCTTACCTGAGGCGATGCCGTTGAAAAACCTTCTTCCATTGCCTTCGGGATATCCGGAATCCCGGGACCTTTATCGGTAAGGACTATCCTTATCTTTTCACTGTCGATCTCCACGTCGGCAATCCCTGAATATGCATGGGCCACTATGTTAACTTCACCCTCATACAGGGCAATAACTATCCTTTTTGAAACAGAATGGCTGATATTTAGCTGACGCAAGATTTTCTTAACGGAGCTTGCTACAGATCCGGCATTTGAAAAATCACCGCCAGCTATTTTATATCTGTACTGCATTTAATTAAAACAACGGTTTGATGCCCGCCGAATACAATTCTCCAGAAATTCGGAATACCGAAAAGGGGCTCTCAATGAGCACAATCCCTGTTTCCTCTGCCAGTTTTATTATGTCGCCGTTTATCTTCTTATCCCTGGCAAATACTATGCAGTTGATTTCCGACATTTCCGATGTCCGTATTGCCTGAAGATTTGCAAGTCCCGTTATAAGCAGGACGTTTTCCCTATCAACTTTCAGCACGTCGCTCATCAGGTCGGATGAAAATGCATATTCAACCTCTTCTGTTGACTTTTCTTCCGAACAGACTATTCTGCCATCTATTTTTTTAGCTATATCGCTGATTGTCATCACCTTGTATTAAAAGCTATTTTATTTGAGCCAGTCTGATCATTACCGGCACCACAAAGATAATACATTTATTGTTAAAATAATAACAGTGTTAATAAAATAACAAAAAGAAATATCCAAACTTGTTTTGTGCTGCTTTATCTTGTCGTTAATGGGATTTGTAAATGAAAGAGCCGGAAGTTCATGAACAATATTGAATAACCGCAAAGGGCGCAAAGTTGTATCAAAGTTATAAAGAGTAACATATTTATAAAAAGTGCTTTACGCTCTTTGCACGGAACTTTGTTCTCTTAGCGGTTAAAGACTGCCTCTTCTCTCTGTTCTCAACTCATTTCCTTAGTTTTGCAAACTCGGAACCGCTTTTCCATTTTGGGAAGGAATTGGATGTTGCAAGCTGATAGCCGATAGTAAAGGCAAGTTGTGCATCTTCCCTTATACCTTCAAAATTCCACTTTTCAGGTTCATAATTGTCGGAAGTCCTGTGATATTTGTTATCAATATAGTCCTTAACCATTTTTGAAGCCCATTCTTTTCCGAATTCGCGGCTGTTGGTATTGCCCCTTGCAAACAAGGAAGGAACTCCTTTTTTTGCAAATGAAAAATGATCGGATCTGAAGTACATGCCAGTATGCGAATCGGGATCGCCAGTGATATACCTGTCCTGTTCTGCTGCAGCTCTTTTAACATAATCATCGAGTTCCGACTGGCCGTAGCCTGTGATCATGACATCCTTCATCCTTCCCATTGGAAGAAGAAGGTCATTATTGAGACAGGCCACTGTCTTTTCAACAGGAAGGGGCGGATTTTCCGCATAGTATAACGAACCTGCCAGTCCCTGTTCTTCTGCAGTGGGGAAGAGCAGTACAATGCTGCGGGCCGGTCTGTTCCTGAGAGCTGCAAATGCTTTTCCTATTGATAGTTCCCATGCCATTGAGGTGCCGTTATCCACTGCCCCGTTGAAAATTGAATCCCCGTTTTCCTTTTCGCCAATGCCGAAATGATCCCAGTGTGCTGTATAAACGATATTTTCTTCAGGCCTTTCGGAACCTTTCAATATTCCTGCCACATTCTTTGACGTGCTGTATTCAATTTCATTCTTTATGTTCAGTGAGATTTTAAGATCCAGCGGAAATCCCCTGAATCCTTTTTTGCAGGCATCTTTTCTTAGAAGTGAAACATTCATCCCCATGGAACTGAAAAGCTCATCTGCTGATTCCGCAGAAATCCATCCGGTGAACAGGCACTTTGAAGGATCCCCGTCTGCTGACCGGGGAAAAAGATTGGGACTGACGGAACTGTTCCTTGGGACCGTATATGAATATCCTGCGCCTTTGGTTTCATGGATTATCAGTATCCCTGTTGCACCCTGCCGGGCAGCTTCTTCATATTTGTATGTCCACCGGCCATAATATGTCATTTCAGTTCCCTTGAACAGAGTCGTATCTCCTGTATATAACCCCGGATCATTAATAAATACTACGACAGTTTTTCCACGGACATCGATGCCTTCATAATCGTTCCAGCCATATTCAGGAGCTACAATCCCAAATCCTGCAAATACCATGTCGGAATTCTCAATGTCGATCCAGGTGGTTGTCCGGGGTGAGATCACAGCAAGCTGGTCAGGTGTGCTGTATTTGAATTCCCTGCCGGTGCCGCTGAACCTGACAGGATTTAAAACATTAGAACTTATTTTTACCATTGGCACATCCTGAAAATAACTGTCGCCAAATGCCGGTTCAAATCCGATTTCAGCGAGTTGTTCCGCGAGATAGTTTACTGTGATATCCTCACCCTTTGTGAATGGAGCTCTTCCCATGAAACTGTCAGATCCAAGAGCCCTGACGCAGCGTTCAAGATCGGAGATATTAATGCTGTCCCTGGCTTTAATGAAATCTGAATTATTATTGCAACTAATTATCAATAAAGATATTATGACTGTCAGAAACAGGATGGATTTCTTCATGGGTTTCAATTTAATTTTAGTTTCTATTCTTTATTAAATGATGTATTACCTTCCTGCATTTCTTCAGCCCGGCATGAAACTTCCGGAAACAATATGCCGGAAGGGGAAAGGGTTATCTGAATACTGCATTCCAGATCAGAGCCCTTCCGCTCTTCCAGAATGCCCTGAAATAAGGATCTTCCGTTATATATATTACTTCACCGCTTCCTGTCCTCTCCGATCCGATGACAAGTGTATTTTTTATCTGTTTCTGGTATTTGTATCCTGCAAATCCTGCAACTGGTTTGCTTTCGAGAATATAGCCAATATTGCTGCCATTTGGGAGAAACGGATAGGCCTGTGTTCTCTTCATTACGAACCATTCACTTCCGAGTCCGAAACCAAACGGGTTTGTTGTGTCTACCATAACTTTATAAATGCTGGCGGCGGATCTTTCGGAAAGCAGATGCCTGTCCTCGTCCCCGAATTTTTTAAGAAGTGATGTATCGTCGCTTTTAATTTTTTTCTCGGCAGCCTTTTGCTCTTCAGTTCTTGTTTCAATTGCTTTGTAAAGTGATGTTGATTTTTCTGTTGCGAATACCTGAATTGCATTTTCAAAAGCAACAACCCGGCCTCCTTTTTTTGCGAAGTCAACTATAGTGTCCCTGACCTTTGAATAGTTCCCTGAAGGCAGCAGCAATACATCAAAGCCGCTGAGATCAAGATTCTCGCGGTTTGCAACATTTATCAAAGAAACAGGATATTCCAGTTCCCTTTCAAACAGGTACCATAACTCGCCGGCAGGGCCCGACGATATCCCGTCGCCGCACAGAATGGCAATATTCGATTTTCTTACCAAAGAAGAATATTCAGAACCGAAATCCTTTCCCTTCTCCACAAAACCTGTCGATGTTTTATTGAGACCGACCTGGTACTTGTTTGCCAGCTCTGCAACAATTACATCAATTTTATTCGCTGAATTTGAATTGTCTCCCCTTGCAATTATGAAGCTGCCCCGGTTATAGTTTTTACCGCCGGCTGTAAAAGGTTTTAGTGAATATCTTGCCCGGATGTTTTTTCCGGCCAGGGCGGAGATAAATTTCAAAGTATTAAAACCAGTGTAGTCAACCACATAGCTGTATGGTTTGTCGGTTGCAGGCTGATTCATTACCGCCTTCATCTCTATCTTCTCCGGAAGTCCTTTTATCTGGTCCTCAACTGCAAAGGCTTTAATGTTATATGCATAGGGGAGGGCCCATGCGGTAAGGTCATAGCTGAGTGAATCGGAGGCTTTGCTGTCGGGTTCGAAAAGCACCTGCATGAATTTCGACTGAGGCTGGTATGCGCTTATCAGGAAATCGCCTTTTTCAACAGTAACTTCACCTTCGGCATTTGCCAAATAGTCGAAGCCCTTGTATTTTTTTCCTGTATTACCTGCATAGGAATATCTGATCTGGTTTTTTGTCAGGAGGTTAAAGAGATCTTCAAGTGCATCCCTGTCGTTACTCCCTTTGATTATTATCGATTTGTACCTGAATGAAGGTTTGTTCAGATTTTCGGCAAAGAACCTGTTGAATTCCTCAAGAAGTTTTACCCTGTTGTCATAAGCGACCTTCAGGGTAGCCATGGTTGCTGTGAAATGGCCGTCAATTCTTTTCTTCAAAGTGAGAGTGTCTCCCGATTCAAGCTTCAGTGAGAGTCCCGCATATCCTCCTCCGCCCTGTTCATATGTGAATCCTGCAGCCCCGTTGAAAAGAGGCCATGTATCGCCAAAACTCGGACAGAAAAGGTCGAAATTCTCTTTTGTGAAGTAGAGTCTTGCCTTTTCATCAAAAAGCTGGGCATTCCCTTTGCCCATCAGCCTGTGGAATTCGTGCTGCCACGGAGTGATGACCTCATGCCATGGCTCTGCTCCGGGCGGGAAGAAAAACGACGATTCGGCTCCCATCTCATGAAAATCGGCATGTACCTGGGGCATGAACTGATTGTATAAAGCCAGCCTTTGAGAAGACTCTGCCTGTGTTTGCCAGGTCCAGTCGCGGTTCAGGTCAAAAAGATAATGGTTTGAGCGGGCTCCAGGCCATCCCTGGTTGTGTTCCCATGTTCTCCCGTCAGTATTTTGGATAAGGTTCTGTGAATTCCTGTACCTGTTTGCGTAAAGGTCGCGGCCATCGGGATTCTGGCAAGGATCAATTATTATTATGCACGATTTGAGCCATTCATCTGATCCCGGATAGGATTTGGTAACGAGTGTATAAAGGGTCTTCATAGCAGTCTCCATTCCTGCTGACTCATTTCCGTGGACATTGTAAGCAAGCCATATAAAAGGTATCTGCTTCCCGGTAAATTCTCCTTCCAGCAATCCTGTCCTGATGAGGTTGTTTTTTCTGTATTCCTCAAGATGAGCAAGGTTCTCTTCACTCGATACAATGCATACACCAAGCTGCCTTCCTTCATATGTTTTCCCGTATTCCCTGTAATCTGCAAGAGGAGAAACACTGGCTATGTATCTGAAATATTCAACTGCCCTGTGGTGAAATGTGAACTGACTGCCAAGCTCATAACCCAGAAATTCATCGGGAGATTTTATTGTCTGGCAATTTATGTTCAAAAGGAATAAGAAAAAGGCTGAAATCATTAATGTAAATCTTATCATCAGTATAAAATATTAAGTCGGCCGGCTAATATACTATTTTTCATTAACAGTTTTGATCCTTGTCTCCTGAATTGCAGAAAAGATAAACCAGGTAGTCATCGTGTCTGAAAAGCATTATTTTTGTCAGATTATCTAAATTCTTAACATAAAGTTCACATTATGAACAGATCCATAACAAACCGCCTTCTTTATATTATAGTTGTTGCAGTATTGCTTCCTGTTACAGTATTGAAATCGCAGATGCCAATTCGAGGAGGAGGTAATCAGGTACGCATTATGGGCTGGACTGACGATACACATTATCTGATACAGACATTTGACGAAAACAAGCAGCCTGTTATACGCAATGTGGACATCCGAACAGGTAAGGGAACATTAGCTCAGGCTCCGAAAACTCCGAGAGATCTGCTTATGGAATCATTGCCTGCAGGTGTCACAATATCTTATACCGATGCTGTGAGTGAGGATGCAGGGAGCGCAGCGATATTCAGGGAAAATGACCTGTATTATTTTACCGCAGGGGCCCGGGAACTCCGCCGGCTTACAAATGATAATGTGCCTGAAGTAAATGCAAGGTTTTCGCCCGATGGCAAAAAGTTGGCATATACAAAGAACAAGGATCTTTATGTATATGACCTTGGAACAAACAAGGAAATCAGGCTTACATACGATGCCGGAGACAGGATATATAATGGTTATTCAGCGTGGGTTTACATGGAGGAGATACTCGACCGTCCGAGCCGTTATGCTGCTTTCTGGTGGGCACCTGACGGAAACAAAATTGCCTATCTCCGGACTGATGAAACAGATGTGCCAGTTTTTACCCTTAACAGGCTTGATGAGCCAGATGGTATTCACGGTAAACTGGAACAGGTTCCATATCCGAAGGCAGGTGATCCCAATCCGAAAGTAAAAATGGGAATTGCCGACATAGCAACAGGCCTTACCACATGGGTAAAGACCGATTATAATGTCGACCAGTATATTGCCTGGCCCTTCTGGACCCCCGACAGTAAAAAACTTGCCGTCCAGATCGTTAACCGTGACCAGAATAAAATGGAATTCATTCTTGCTGATCCTGCAACCGGCGATTTCACCCTGATATACAATGAAACACAAAAGGCCTGGCTCGATTTCTACAAGGATGTTTATGTCATGAAAGATGGTTCGGGTTTCATTGTCAGAAGCGTAAGAAGCGGTTGGGAAAATCTTTACTATTATGGCTGGAACAATGTGCTGAAGTCGCAGCTTACCAGTCTTGATTTCAGGGTAACAGGCATTGAGAGGGTTGATGAGGCGCAAAAGCTCGTCTATTTTACCGCCACAGGCCAGGAATCTACAGACAGTCATCTTTTCAGGGTCGGACTGGACGGGAAAAATCTTATCCAGATTACAAACGGACCCGGTACTCATTCAGTAAGTATCTCTCCCAAAGGAACATGGTTTTTGGATACATGGAGCAACCTTACCACTCCCGGGGCAATTCTGGCGATAGACAATAAAGGAAAGCCTTATAAGGAAATATACAAATTCGAGCAGCCTCCCTTTGATCCTTCCAGGAATTCAAGATCGGAGTTGGTTCGCATTCCGACTTCCGACGGGTTGTTTAATATGCCGGCAATAATTACGTATCCTTTAAATTTCGACAAGACAAAGAAGTATCCGGTTATTTTTAGGATCTATGGCGGCCCCGATTCGAAAAATGTCTACAACAGGTGGCAGGGAAGCAGCCCTTCATGGGATTCCCAGAACGGGATCATTACATTCACTGTCGATCACAGGGGATCAGGACATTTCGGCAAAAGGGGACTCGATTACCTCTACAGGTGCCTTGGCAAATGGGAAATACTCGACTACGAGGATGCGGTAAAATGGTTAAGGAAATTACCTTTTGTTGATGACACAAGAATGGGGATAACAGGCAGCTCGTACGGAGGATATATGACCTGCCTTGCCCTTACGAAAGGAGCTGATTACTGGACTCATGGCTTTGCTGGTTCATCCGTTACCGATTACAGGCTGTACGATAATATCTATACTGAAAGGTATATGGATACTCCTCAGGATAATCCTGAAGGTTACAGGGATGGTTCAACCCTAACCTTTGCCAAAAACCTGAAAGGGAAACTCTATATGACACACGGGGATATTGATGACAATGTGCATATGCAGAACTCTATTTACCTGATCTCTAAACTTCAGGACGAAGGGAAAACATTCCAGTTCATGCTCTACCCTGACAACCGTCACGGTTTTACAGGTGCAAAGGCAATGCATTCCCGCAATGAGGCATACAGATTCTGGCTGCAAAATTTCTTCGGAAGGGAATAATTGTTATATTGCTGTTAATTTATTAACAATTGATTTTTGACCTGACTTTACTTGATTCTTTTACTTTTTTTAAAAATATAATAATTTGGTGATTAAGTATTTTAACCACTAAGGACTCAAGGGACATAACTAAGGATATAGATATAACAAATTTAAACAGACTAAACCCGAAACCCTAAACCCGAAACCCTAAACCCGAAACCCGAAACCCGAAACCCGAAACCCAAAACCCGAAACCCAAAACCCGAAACCCGAAACCCGAAACCCGAAACCCAAACACCAAACATCATATGACCATAGGCATTCTTAAGGAAACCGCGAATGAAAAGCGTGTAGCCATGCTTCCGGGAGAAGTTGCCATACTTAAAAAACTGGGAGTTGACATTGTCGTTGAAAAAGGGGCCGGAGAGGGAGCTTTTGTATCAGACACTGAGTATGTCTCTGCCGGAGCTTCAACTGCAGAAAGGAAGGATCTGATATCCTTATCCTCTCTTTTATTATCGGTAAATACAATCCCTGATGCCGACCTGGATTCTCTGAACGAAGGGCAGATTTTATGCTCCGTCGTCAATCCGGCTGAAAATTCAGCATGGCTTGAGAAGGCAAGGACGAGAGGCATTACAGTTCTTGCACTTGACCTTATACCCAGGACAACCAGGGCACAATCGATGGATGTGCTCTCGTCAATGGCCACTGTTGCAGGATATAAGGCAGTGCTGGCTGCTGCTTCCCGCCTTCCGAAATTTTTCCCTATGTTCATGTCTGCTGCCGGAACAATAAAGCCGGCAAAAGTACTTATCCTGGGAGCAGGGGTGGCCGGGCTTCAGGCTATTGCTATTGCAAGAAAGCTGGGTGCTGTTGTTGAGGTCTTTGATGTAAGGTCAGCAGTAAAGGAAGAGGTGAAAAGCCTTGGCGGAAAATTCATCGAAGTTGAAGGAGCAAAGGAAGACGCTGCTGCAGGCGGATATGCTGTTGAACAGTCTGACGATTTCAAAAGGAAACAGCAGGAACTTATTCAGAAAAAAGCTGAAGCATCTGATGTGATAATTGCCACCGCGCAGATCCCGGGCAGGAGAGCTCCATTGCTTGTCCTCAGGGAGACCGTCATGAAGATGAAGCCCGGTTCGGTTATCATCGACCTTGCAGCTTCCAGCGGAGGCAACTGTGAGCTTACCGAAAACGGACAGACCAGAATAGTGAATGGTGTAACTATAATCGGGAAGTCGGATTTCCCGTCGGATATGCCTTTCGATTCAAGCAAGATGTTCGGGTCGAACATTGTTAACCTGCTTAAAGTACTTATTGATAAGAACGGCAACCCGGTTCTTGATATGGCTGATGAAATCATTGCAGGCACAACCGCAGTGCACAATAAGGAATACGTCAGCATGAGGGCAAAACAAATACTTGGAATTAAATAATAAACCCGATGGAACAATTTTCAGATTTTTTCCTGCAGCACAGGGAGGCAATATTTATAGTCATCCTTTCCATTTTTCTCGGAATTGAAGTGATCAGTCATGTCCCTGCAATACTTCATACACCTCTGATGTCGGGAGCAAATGCGATTCACGGGGTTGTGATTATCGGGGCCATCATTGTCATGGGGCATGCCGATACGACAGGATCTATGGTCCTTGGTTTTCTTGCTGTTGTCCTCGGGACGCTAAACGTAGTCGGGGGATTTGTTGTGACCGACAGGATGCTTGAAATGTTCAAAAAGAAAAAATAATCGCCAGAGCCTAATACTAAAAACTGATCAGGAATGACTGTACCAACTCATTTTCCATACGGAATCACAATACTGGAGATTACTTATATAGTCGCCTCGGTATTATTTGTCATCGGACTGAAAATGTTGAGTCACCCCCTTACTGCCAGAAAAGGTAATATACTTGCTGCCTTCGGAATGGGATTTGCAATTATTGCAACAATACTTTTTCACAGGAAAGATGGCGAACCAATAGGGAACATTCCCCTGATCCTGGCAGCAATTGCAATCGGAACTGTTATTGGGTGGGTTATTGCAAAAAAAGTCAGGATGACGGCAATGCCTCAGCTTGTATCATTCTTTAACGGAATGGGCGGCGCTGCAGCTGCATTGATATCGATGATGGAATTTCCTCATGTCAGTCCTGAACTGATAGCACGTTCAGGAATGGCCAACGGGCATGTTCTGGCAATATTGCTTGGTCTGATGATCGGGACGGTCTCATGGTCGGGAAGCATGATAGCATTTGGGAAACTCGACGGAAGGATCGGAGACCTGAGGGTTAAATCAATGAAATATGTAAATATCACCATCCTTATAGTCCTGCTTGGGTTTATAGTTTATATTATGACACGGGATGTGAGTGAAAGCAGGGAGCTGATGCCATTTATTTATATAATGTTCGGGATTTCTGTAATTTACGGTGTCCTGTTCGTAATGCCGATCGGAGGCGCGGATATGCCGGTAGTGATTTCGCTTCTCAACTCCTTCACCGGTGTTGCAGCAGCCATGGGAGGATTCCTTTACAACAACCAGGTAATGCTTACAGGGGGTATCCTTGTAGGATCAGCCGGAACCATCCTCACCATCCTTATGTGCAGGGCAATGAACCGGTCGCTTCTAAATGTTATTGTTGGTGTATTCGGAGGCGGAGGCAGTGCAGCGGCCACGGAGGCAGGAACAATCAAGGAAATCACCCTGTCGGATGCCGCAATACTTCTGAGTTATTCAAAGAAGGTGGTTATTGTACCGGGTTATGGACTTGCGGTTGCACAGGCCCAGCATATTTGTCACGAGCTTGACAAACTGCTTGATGAGAAAGGTGTTGAAGTCAGATATGCGATCCATCCTGTTGCCGGACGTATGCCGGGGCATATGAATGTTCTGCTTGCCGAAGCTGATGTGCCTTATGAGCAGCTTGTCGAAAGCGATGAAATAAATCCTGACCTTCCAAATACGGATGTTCTTATAGTTATTGGAGCGAATGATGTCGTTAATCCTGCAGCTGAAGACGATCCTTCAAGCCCCATATTCGGGATGCCAATAATCAAAGCCCGTGATGCCAGAAACATTATTGTAATGAAGAGGGGAATGGGCAAGGGCTATGCAGCTATTGAGAATATGCTATTTTATAACGAAAAGACAAGGATGCTTTTTGGTGATGCCAAAAATACACTTCAAAACCTTGTAAGTGAGATAAAGAACTTATGAACCCCTTTGCTGAAAGACTTTCTGCTGTCAGATCTTCAATGCTTCAGAAAGGATTGGATATCATTGTAGTGCCATTGTCGGATCCTCACCTTGGCGAATATGTTCCTGACCATTGGCAGATAATACGGTGGCTTACCGGTTTTACCGGATCTGCTGCTACTGTCGTGATCACAGGCACGTTTGCCGGATTATGGACTGACTCAAGATATTTTATTCAGGCGCGGAGACAACTGGCAGGTTCGGGTTACCAGTTTGTCAAACCGGGGGCATACCAGAGAAATAATTATATGGATTTCCTGGCTGAAAATGCAGGATCTCAGGATACTATAGGAATTGACGGGAGGATCTTCTCTGTCTCGAATTTCAGAAGACTCAGTAAACGTCTTGAAGGTACCAAATCTAAAATTGAAACAGATCTGACCATCATCGACGAAATATGGAGTGACAGGCCTGAACTGCCATTTTCAACAGCATTTGACCATGCATTGGAATATTCAGGCAAAGACAGGCAGGTCAAGATAGATGAAGTGAGGGAGCAGATGGAGAAGGTGAATGCGGCCTACCATCTTCTTACATCCCCTGATGATATAATGTGGCTTCTCAATATACGGGGCAGTGATTTGAAATACAGTCCTTTGCTTCTTTCCTACGCATTGGTTGGCTCAGACCAGGTCCTGCTGTTTATTGATGAAGGGAAAATTCCTTACAGGCTGGCATCATCATTCGATAAGATTGGGATCGTTATACTTCCGTACGAGGATACTGTCGAAATTGTAACATCCGTTACCACCGGATCTTCAGTTCTGATGAATCCGCAATCGGTTTCTGTCTCCCTTTACAATTCCCTATCGTTGAATTCCAGGATCATAGAGGACATAACAATCCCAACCCGTCTTAAAGCGATTAAGAACAGGACTGAAACTGAGAACCTTTACAGGGTAATGGTAAAGGATGGAACTGCCCTGACTAAATTCTTTCACTGGTTCGAGACTAACCACGGAAAAATAAGGATAACGGAAAAATCCCTGTCGGATAAATTATTTGAGTTAAGGTCGGATCAGAAGGATTTTTACGGCCTCCCGTTTGCAACTATTGCAGCATGGAATGAGAACAGCGCTTTGCCTCACTATGGAAGGGGAGAAGAAGACGAAGGTTCGGAAATAGGAGAGAGGGGCATACTTCTGATTGATTCAGGTGGGCATTATCCGGGCGGAACCACTGATATCACCAGGACAATATCTGTAGGAATTCCTTCAGATCAGCAAAAGAAGGATTTCACCCTGATCCTTAAAGGACATATTAACCTTGCACTTGCAAAATTTCCAAACGGAACGCGCGGCTACCAGCTCGACTTCATTGCACGAAGGGCGATGTGGGGTTCAGGACTTAACTATGCGCATGGCACAGGCCATGGTGTAGGATATTTTCTCAATGTGCACGAAGGGCCTCAGTCGATAAGTCCTGCTGATAACAAGACATATATTGAGGCAGGTATGCTGACATCCAATGAACCGGCATTATACCGTGAGGGCGAATATGGAATAAGGACTGAGAATCTCATTCTTTGCTATGAAGATGAAGAGACCGAATTTGGAAAGTTTCTGAGATTTGAGACCATATCGCTGTGCTATATCGAAAAGGCGCTCATTGATAAAAGCCTTCTTGACCAGAATGAGATAGACTGGCTGAATTCATATCACCTTGATGTATACGATAAACTGAGCCCTCATCTAAGCGACGAAGAAAAAACCTGGCTCCGGGAAAAAACCTCCCTGCTATAGGTTCCGAAATAACCAATTTAACAGAAACCCGGACTTTACCACAAAGATCTCAAAGTCTGGCGCAAACTTCCCAAAGAAGTTAAGTTTTATAAAATATCTTTGTGCTTTGCGTGACCTTGGCGTTCTTTGCGGTTAAAAAGACCTTTCTTTTTCAACTAATACTTCAAATGTAAACAGGGCGCTATCTTATTACGTCGATGATCTGTGTTATGTCGATTAGCGGAAATTCGGTTATCCTCAGTTTTGCGCTTCCGTATGGCACAAGCTGGATCACCTCGGGGATCCCTTTGGGAGGGACCGGACTTTTCGGAGGTATGTCTGCAGAATTGTTAAGCAGGGTCCATTCCGGTATACGCATTCCCCTTGTGGTTATTACAACAGGTGCCTCCTTATCCCATGGTAAATATTTTGCCGAATCGGCCGACCATATCATATCTCCCTTATCTGCAAAAGGATAAGTCGTGATTTTATTCTCTATTACATCGATCCCTCTGCCCAGATTGTTTTTATCAATTACCAGTCCGTAGTTCCATGGTGTTTTCGGATATATTTCCCAGTCAACACTCCCTTTGTAGCCAAAATTGTCATAATTGATCTTTACGCTTTTATATTCCTTATCCATCCTCAGCGAAAAATATAAAGGCCCTCTTAATACTGCCAGTGAGTTGTTGTATCTCCTTTCAGTCCGGATGTTCATTGGAAATTTCAGCGTGATTGTATCACCGGGATCCCAGCGGGCATATAGTTTAACTGTGGAACCGCTGTTCCCGGTAATGGTTTTTTTCTTGTATGTGATCTCAGTTTCATCGGCCCATCCCGGGATCCTCAGATAAAGCGGGAATCTTTCAGGCCGGGCTGATGTAATAACAAGGTGAACCGTTCCCTTGAACGGATAGTCAGTCACTTCGGATATTGATACATTCTTCCTTTTTCCTGCTTTGGCGTTTACGACAGAAGGAGCATAGGCTACTGCCATAAGGCCATTGTCGTTTGTGGCCATCCAGAGACTTTCTGTGAATTTAGGCCAGCCCTGGTGCATGTTTGCCAGACAACAGGCGAAATTAGGCATCAGCCCGTAAATATTCGAGTAGTTTTTATTGGTGCTCCACGTCCTTTCATCGCCGTTCACTATTACCTGGTTTGATTGCTGATCGTACTGGTGGGCCCACATATCAGCAGTGGTGGTTCCGGGAAGAGAATTGAATGCCAGCAGTTCAAGTCTGTCAGCAAGTGAATTGTCGCCGAAGATGGCAAATAGTTCTTCAAGCGAATACATGTATTCCACAACGGAACATAATTCGGTTCCGCGGTCAGGAGATTTTCCCGAGAGATGCTCGTCACCGGAAAACCTTCCGCCGGCCTGTCCATGGTTAAGGTCATATTTTTCAATACCGTCAAAAACTGCATTTTTGAACCTGTCATCGCCTGACTGCTGGTACCACAACCCAGGGTATTTTATTGCCATTGCATTATTTACAACATGTGCAGTAAGACCGTCAACATTCCAGTTGAGGGGGATCTTTTTATTTGCAGATGCTGCCGAATCCCAGGGAAATTTCTCATAATAACCTGTCCAGTCGGAGCTGTTATTCTGGATTGACTCAATAGTTTTGAGGATCCATGGTTCTTTTGTCTGTCTGTAAAGCCAATAGCCAGTAACAGCATTTTCCATCGCACGTACTCCTCTCCATTCTTTATCGGGCCAGTCGGGGGGAGTCTGATTCAGGTATCTGAAATAGTTTTTGAGCACTTCCAGTGCCCTGTTGTCGCCAGTGGCTTCATAATATTGCATCAGAACCTTGTTTGCAACTGCCAGAGGCCATCGGTCCTTGTTTTTTGCCGGGCCATACCAGCCCGAATCGCTGGCGCTTGAAAGTATCGGCTCGATCCACGAAGCCACCTTTTTCTGGAGGTCTTTATTGTCGAGAAGACAGGCAAGTGGAACAAGACCGTCGAGGAAATAGGGTCCGCGTTCCCATGCCTCGCCGTTTCCTCCTCTCCATGAAGAGTTTACAAGATCTGGCCAGAAATCGTCTACATTACCTGTGAGCCCTGCAGCCTGCGCTTCAAGTTGTGATTTCAGCCAGCCCTGAGGTTTAACTGAGCCCAGTGGAAGCCGGATATATGCATTTTGTTTAAGGGGATCAGGGTTTCCGTTGTAATTTACATTTCCTGTTTTCCCGGCGCATCCCGTAAAAAGAATGCTAAAAATTACCCATCGACCTATTATTTCTTTTTTCATATAGTTTTTTGCCACTATTTACACGAATTTACACGAATATTAATTAAGCTGGTTAAGCCAGAAATTCTTAATAGCGGGATTGATGCTTTTTCTTATTTCCACAGCTTCAGCTACCTGGATCATGTCGAACCACACTGTGCCTTTGCCGGGCATTCTCAGAATAGCATTTACCCTCGGAGAAGGGATCGAATCGGCAGGAATTGTAACAAATGTTACAAATTGTTTCCAGGTGTTTCCCGGATAAAATCGTTCCCTGCCATAATCGGCGAGGCCGATTTCAAAGCAAGGGATGTCGGATTTATCTGCTGGGATGGAATCTGTTTTTGCCATTACAGAAACCATGTAGGTTCTTCCCTTTTCAACCCTGACAGGGTAAAACCTTAATCTGGTTCCCTTGTTTTCTGTTGGTGTTATCATTCTGAGGGAGTGGCTGCCTTCCTTATGTTCCCTCGTATCAAGGAAGTATGTTGATCCCCTGTCGCCTTCGTTCCAGGCATAGCATGAGGAAGGAATGCCCGGGCTCGAAAGATCCTCAAATCCGGGATCTTTAATAAGATTATCCCTGAATGGTTTTATTTTTTCGTCAGACTTCCGTATTTCAACAAGATATACCTGGGTGCCTAAAGCAGACATGTAATCGGATATATTTCCGGAATTAATGTTTATCGTCCTGTTCTCAAACAGGACACGGGCTTTGGATTCAGTTCTTCCGTATATTGTTATTATGGAGCTTTGCGGGGTGTTAAGTTTATTGACAGCTATCACAATGAGCTTATTGTCATGTGATCCGGACCATACTTGTATGTTTTTATTTGAAGATCTGACAGGAATTGTTTTTTCTTCTGACAAAAGCCAGGGGGATATTTCAGCGGCTTCCATTGCAATCTTACCGCATTCGTTCCATGTTGCTGTTGATTTTGGAAAGGAGTTTGGCCCGTGACGTACGAAATACTGGATCCCTCCGGCTCCATTTACAAGAGCCTTGTAAGTCATATTCCTTATTTCCTGTATCGTTGGTTCGCGCTCCCACCATTCCCCTCCGCCGAAAGCCTGTGGTACAAGCCACACAGGTTTACGGCCTTCGAATTCTTCGGCAAGTTGTTTCACTACATTACCCGCCTGGTTCACTGAACCTGAAGGTATGGGATAAGGATCGGCCATAACGATGTCGAGGGCATCAGAATATTTTTTTGATGCAATAAATGGCGCCATGAATACAACCGACACAGGATGCCACGGGTCAGTCTCCCTGACGGTCCTGTAGATCTCTTCAAGCTGTTTAGGAGGGATTTTATAACCATTGGGTTCATCAGAAATATACCATGCAAGAAGTGCAGGGTGGTCCATAAATGTCTTTATTTCAGAGATAAGCCTTTCCCTTTTTTCTGCTTCAGAGATCCCTTCAATATTCGATGATACTCCGCCGCCTCCGGATACTGAAAGCAGATTGTAATGGACCTTCATACCGATCTGTGCGCATCTGTCCATATATGCCTTTCTTTCATTCAGCCTCTCCGGCAGAATTTTCTGATACGGGGAGATCATGTTAAAACCTTTGACTACCTCTTCTTCAGGAAGGACAGGATCGACAGGAGAATAGCAATAGAAGCCGAAAGGAAAAAATATGCGTCCGTTCACCCTGAGTCCTCCGGTCAGACAGTCAGTCTTCACTTCATTAGGCTTGTAATCAAGAAGATAAAGAAGGGATTTCGTGCTATAATAGTTTTCTCCTGATTTGATATGCGCATTTATGATATATTTTCCACGGTCGAATTCAAGCGGGAAAGACAGCCTTAAGAGTTTTGTCTGCGGAACTCCTTTCCATTTTACAAGGTCCTTGCCGTTTGCAGTAAGAGTAATATCAAGATTAGCGGATGTGAGCTTTGCCGGAATATGGATTATCATCTCTCCGTTCTTCTCATCAGAATAAAAACTCAGCCTGGTATTCATTTTGAAGGAAGTGGTATCCACTTTCTGGGAAAACAACTCCGGAAAGGCCACAGATGAAATCAGAAAAAACAATAAAAAGGCTCGGAAAGGCATAGATTAGTATGAGATAATATTTCAGTTAAAAACGAATAAATGTAACCACTTTTGATTTTTAAAGAAACAATATTGATAATAATCTTATGAAATTGCAGAACCAGTGGTGATGCGGACAACTTGCAGTTTGCTGCAGCTGTTGCCTAATTCGGGATGTTGCTCAGCAGTTCTGAATACAAGGGAAGTTCGACTTTTGATGAGGCAATAAGACTAGCACGGAAGTCAGGGGTTCAGATGATGAAGGTTACAGGGCTGAGTTCATAAGACTTGCAGATACTGCAAAGGGAATCAATATCCGGGTCGATAAATAATATCCAGGATCCGTAAATGCTGGTATTTTCCAGTTTTCTCTTTGTTTCTCTGTGCCTTCAGCGTCCCTCCGTGTAACCTGAAGAAATTACAAAGAGGGCACAGAGGACCGCAGAGGGCACAGAGTGTAAAGATGAGATTTCTAACTCATCAGGAACCTGTCGATCTCCTTTGCAGCTTTCCTTCCGGAAGCAATAGCATTAACAACCAGGCTTGCTCCAGAAACAGAGTCGCCGGCTGCAAAGACTTTTCCAACGCTGGTTGCAAAAGCTCCGTTGGTTTTAATATTTTTTCGCGCATCGAGCTCAAGGTCAAGTTCCGAGACCAGTCCTTCAATGACCGGGTGAACAAATCCCATTGCGAGAAGTACAAGGTCGGCTTCAATGATTCTGATTGTTCCGGGCACCGGTTTCATAGTATATCTGCCATCATTGAATTCCCAGCTGACTTCTTCCACTTCGACTCCTGTGACATGTCCATTTTCGCCGGTAAATCTTCTGGATGAAAGGCTCCACATCCTTTCGCAGCCCTCCTCGTGTGATGTAGAGGTTTTGAGTACTTTGCCATAATATGGCCAGGGATTGTCAGGTGTCCTTGAGACAGGAGGTTTTGGCAGGATCTCGATCTGCATTACCTTTGACGCTCTCTGTCGAATAGATGTGCCCACGCAGTCGGAGCCAGTGTCGCCGCCGCCGATTACAAGCACTTTTTTGTTTTCTGCATTTACTTCATTTCCGATGGAATGGAAATGCCCTGAATTGATGCGGTTTTGCGTTGAAAGGAAATCCATTGCAAAGTGAATACCATTCAGTTCTCGTCCCTCAATGTTGAGATCCCGCGGTTTTCCAGCGCCGATTGCAATGCAGACAGCATCAAACTGACTGAGGATTTCGCCGGCCGGGATATCCCTGCCGACTGTTATCCCAGTTTTTACTACCAGGCCTTCCTTTACCATCACATCAAGACGCCTGTCAATTACAGCTTTGCTCAGCTTGAAATCGGGGATCCCGAACCTCATAAGGCCACCGGCCTTTTCATCCTTTTCAAACAAAGTAACATAATGACCTGCCTTATTAAGCAGGTCGGCAGCAGCCATTCCGGCCGGGCCGCTCCCTATCACGGCAACGCTTTTCCCTGTTCTTATTGAAGGAGGCGCCGGTTTTACATATCCTTCGGAAAATGCCTTTTCCACAATGGCAACTTCGTTTTCACGTATCGTAACAGGTTCCTGTTCTATATTCAGAACGCATGCATGCTCGCACGGGGCCGGACATATTCTTCCTGTGACCTCAGGAAAATTATTCGTTGCATTCAGCCTTTCATATGCTCCCTTCCAGTCTCCTCTGTAAAGAAGATCGTTCCACTCGGGGATCAGATTATCAACAGGGCATCCCCAGTGGCAGAATGGTATCCCGCAATCCATGCATCTCGATGCCTGGAGCATTCTGTCCTCGCTGTTCAGGACCTGCTCCACTTCACTGTAATCGCAGATCCGCTCGTTTACCGGACGGTTTCCGGCTTCCTTTCTTTTGATCTTTAAAAATCCGGTTATGTCTCCCATATTTCCTGTTTATCCGCTTATTTCAACATCAATTTCAACACTTGCAATTTTCTTTTTCAGCTCTTCAAGTTTCTGTTCCTGAAGTACTTTTTTGTAGTCATAAGGTATTACCTTAATGAACACTGGCAGGTATTTTTCAAAATCGTCGAGTATCATCTTTGCCTTTTTACTTCCGGTGTATTTATAGTGACGTGTTATCAGATCCCTGAGCTCTTCAATATCGCCAAGGTCCTCTACCAGTGACAGTTCAACCATTCCCATGTTGCAGTAATAGTCAAAATTGCCGTTCTCATTGAAAACATAGGCTATCCCGCCGCTCATACCTGCAGCAAAGTTGCTTCCTGTAGTTCCGAGAACCACTACTCTTCCGCCGGTCATGTATTCACAGCAATGGTTTCCGACGCCTTCAACGACGGCCAGGGCCCCGCTGTTCCTGACGCCAAACCTTTCTCCGGCAACCCCTGAGATATATATTTCACCTGATGTTGCACCATAAAGGACTGTATTGCCTATTATTATGTTTTTATCAGGTTCAAATAGAGAGCCTGCCGGAGGAACAACTATGATCCTTCCTCCTGACAAGCCTTTGCCCAGATAGTCGTTCGAATCACCTTCAAGAAACAATTCCACGCCCTTAACTGCGAATGCTCCAAAGCTCTGGCCTGCAGATCCTTTAAACCTGCATTTTACAGTTCCGTCAGGCAGGCCTTCCGAACCGTACAGCTTGGTTATTTTTCCTGAAAGCATGGCCCCTGTTGTCCTGTCCGTGTTTTTTATTGCACTCTCTATTACAACAGGTTCTTTGTTCGACAATGCTCTTTCTGACTGTGTAATTAGTTCTTTGTCAAGTATGTTATTAAGTTTTGTCTCCTGTTTTTCGATACAGCGCATTTCGTATTTCGCAGCTTCAGGGGGAAGTCTAAGCATATCTGACAGATCGAGATTTTTTATTTTCCAGTGATCGACTTCATGGTTTCTCTGAAGCAGATCGAAGCGTCCGATAATTTCATCCATGCTCCTGTATCCCATTTCAGCAAGATATTCTCTTACGTCTTCCGCAAGGAACCTGAAAAAGTTGACGAGATAATCTGCTTTGCCTTTAAATCGCTTTCTCAGTTCCGGGTTCTGTGTGGCAACACCCACAGGGCATGTGTTAAGATGGCATTTGCGCATCATGACACATCCCATAACTATAAGGGCGCTTGTTGCAAAGCCGAATTCTTCGGCGCCAAGCAAAGCGGCAATGATGATGTCGCGTCCGGTTTTCAGCTGACCATCAGCCTGAAGGATCACTTTTTTCCTGAGGTTATTCATTACCAGTGTTTGCTGGGTTTCGGAAAGGCCCAGTTCAAGGGGGATTCCTGCATGCTTTATCGAGGATGTCGGGCTTGCCCCTGTACCTCCTTCATATCCGCTTATTGTTATAAGGTCGGCTCCTGCTTTTGTAACTCCTGCAGCAATTGTCCCTACACCGCTAGCCGATACGAGTTTCACACTTATCCGGGCATCAGGATTTACATTTTTCAGATCGAAAATTAGCTGTGCCAGGTCTTCAATTGAATAGATATCGTGGTGGGGTGGAGGTGATATCAGTGTAATGCCCGGGATCGAATACCGCGTTCTGGCAATTATCTTGTCTATTTTGTGTCCGGG
>JAAYUS010000126.1 GCA_012517605.1 Bacteroidales bacterium | reverse complement strand
CCCGACATCTCTGAAATGGCCTTTGCCGTCATTTTCAAGAAGAAGGGGATACTGAAGGATCAGTTCTTCAGCGGTACCATTGGCAGAAACAATATCCTGGTCGCCGTCATTGTCAAAATCAAGGAATGCTGCAGCCCAGGCCCCTTTTCCTGCAAGAGGGCCTGACACCCCGCTTGATTCTGTGATATCCTCAAATAATCCGTTCCCGAGGTTACGGTATAACGCCCCGTACTCAAGATCAACAACAAGGATATCCACCAGTCCGTCACCGTCGACATCACCAACAGAACCGTGCATCGATCCGGTTCCTTTTCCCTGGCTGTTTGCAGCAACCCCTATTTCCACGCCGACTTCCTTATAAAACCCGTTATCATTCCTGAACATAAAATTCAGCTGATGATCGTTAGCCTGAAAAATATCAATATCGCCGTCGTTGTCATAGTCAAAAACAGTCAGTCCCATGCATTTTGAATCGGGATAATAAAGGTTGTTCTTCTGTGTCACGTCAACGAATTTTCCACCGGGAGTCTGTTCGTAAAGCATTGATGCCTGCCCTTTGTATTCCGAAGGATGAGGCATTATGTCGGGTGTGGCAGGTGTGAAATAATCAGGATCGAAAGCAAGGAAGTTGCCTACCATTGCATCCAGCCTCCCGTCCATGTTATAATCCCAGAAAGAAACTCCGATGCTCCATTTTACAAAACCATTAAGTTTTTCCGGACCTCTCAGGCCAAGCTGATCTGTAATATCCGTGAATGTCCCGTTGCCGTTATTCCTGAAAAACACATTCGGACCGTAATTAAGCAGATAAAGATCCTCGTCGCCATCATTATCATAATCTATTGCCCCTGCTGCCATGCTCCAGTTAAGGTCGCCGACTCCTGCCTTAGCTGTTACATCTGTGAAAGTTCCGTCGCCATTGTTCTTGTACAGCCTGTCGGGAGTATTTGCA
The DNA here is from genome assembly GCA_012517605.1 of Bacteroidales bacterium. Classification (GTDB taxonomy): domain Bacteria; phylum Bacteroidota; class Bacteroidia; order Bacteroidales; family VadinHA17; genus LD21. Next base: position 4,811 of record JAAYUS010000126.1, on the reverse strand, counting down.
AATTTTCTGCCTTCCTTATCTGAAACACCTTCTATATATGTTCCGTTCATCATATAGAGGTCCATCAGACCGTCGTTGTTGTAGTCGAAAACAGTCACGCCCGAACCGCTGCTTTCCAGGATATTCCTGTAAGACAGATCGCCAAATGTATATTTGAAGTCTATCCCGGCCCTTCCGGTAACATCGGTGAATTTAACCATCTTCTTCTGATCGGCTGAGATAAAAAGTATTGTTACAAGAAAAACAGATATTGCATATTTTATCCTCACATAACAGAACGATGATACTACATCCCCATTTTTTTTACCTCCCATTTCCTCTAAGCGCATTAAGATATTCATTCCCAGTGACGATCCTTGTGTTGTATTTTCTGTTGTATTCCCTCAAAACCTTGCTGTCGGGATATGCATCCTGTCCTGACGGGGGATAGCTTTTCATTCCATGGAAAGGAAGCGGCAGCACTGTATTTCCGAAAGCCGTGTTAAGATCTCCATCCTTCACCCATCCTGTACTGCGGATAAGGAAATCACGCTTCCATCCGGCTGGCAAGGCAGGGAGGTCATTTTCGCTGAACTCAATTGTGGTTTCGTCTCCGGCATTAGTTATTGCATAGAGATTATCAGATTCCGTGAGAAGCGGCAGAACATCTCCAAAGCGGGTATAGCTGCCGGCAAGATCCCTCCATTTCGGACCCTTCTCGACAGAGGAATAATCGAACCAGTGAGGGCCATAACGGCCGCCTTTTCTATAGAGCTTCGAAAATCCCCTGTAATGCAGGTCAGCTCTGACAGGATCTATTATAGTTGTGACATCAGGTATTCCGGCAACGGCATAAGCAAAGAAAATCTCATCCCAGTAAATCTGCATATTTGTCCTGATCCTTATCCTGTGGTCATTTGTCGGGAATTTGCCGGCAAGACTGACGATCACTGTTTTATCCTTACCCTGAGGAAATCCGGCCTTATCTGAAATAGTTTCCCATTCACCCTTTTTGTTGACAACCTGAATTACCGGAGGCATTGACTTCAGGGATCCGGATTGTGCCATGGCAAAGTTAATGCTGGCATCGGTAGGGAATATCCATCCTGTCATAAAAAGATGCAGATCAGGGGTATTGCCTGAGTCGCCCGCATCAATAATAATGTCTCTCAATTCTGTTATACCCTGGTATTTACCTGTTTTGAAATCAGAAAGATAATTGTCGTCCTTCTTGCTTATGATCTGAAGGATATCATTCCCTTCGCCATCTGTAGCAGAGACAGGTGTTATCTTATTGTTGATCTTAATAATCTGAAGAGCGGGGAAGGGTGGAGGAGAGAATTGTTCAGGAACATATATTTCCGTATTTTCAGGATGGTCAACAGCAACAAGCTGTACCTGGTCGAGATAAATTGTCTCCCAAAGCTCTGAAGTGACCTGAATTGTATATTTGCCATTTTTGGGTTTCAACAGTTCACCCGGAATCTTAAGGTAGTCGTCAGAGGCATCAGCGAAGGCATAAGAAGTGTTTCCCCCCATAATGCCTGTAGGCATACCGAGGGCGCTTCTCCAGAGGATATCCTTAACAAATACATATTCTTCGCCGTTCCAGGTGTAAAGGAACGGACAGGATCCTTTGAGTGTCTGTTCTTCAATAAGTGCCTGGTCGGATCCCGGAAGGAAAATATTCTGAGGAACCCCGTTAGTCCATCTTATTCTCACTATATCGGCCCTTGCCTTGTTTCCAAGTCCAAAATGTATGTTCGGATCAGTTACCACCATGGTCTGGTAAAGATCTCCGGCTCTCACTTCAATTTTCGCACCGATGCCGAAATGATTGTTTTTTGCACTTCCTGCCTTGAGGCCGACCAGCTTCATGGAAATGAAATGGTTGTTGTTGCCGCCGTCATTCCTTATCAGAGATATACCGCCGTTTATTCCTGCAATTATCGCATCAATGTCGCCGTCATCATTATAATCAAACAGGGCTATCTGTTTTCCGGATTTTAACCCGGGAGGTAAAAGTTGAGAGGCATCTTTAAATATTCCATGGCCGTCATTATAAAAAAGGAACATTCCCTGCCGGCCTTTTTCAATCGGTTCTCCTGCAATCATAAGGTCAAGATAACCGTCATTGTTAAAGTCAAGGAATGCGGCATCATTTACTTTAATGCCGTCGAGCGATGCAAAAAGCTTCTCAGCGGATCCATCGGCCCGGAACTTCCCGTCACGATTGTTGACGTAAAGGCTGTTCCTGTTCCCATTGTCTGATCCTATGAAGAGATCAATATAACCGTCATTATTATAGTCACCTGCTGCAACCACGGAAGCCCCTTTTATATTGTCGAGCCCGCTGCCCTGAACAATATCCCTGTAAACTCCCTGGCGCTGATTTGAATAAAAAGCCGGAATCCCGTTTTCATTGATAACAATGAAGTCTATATCCTCGTCATCGTCAAAATCTCCGAAAGCTGCATTTCTGCTTTGCATCGGACCGGTCTGCTGTCCAAGGCGGTCCGGCTGATCCCGGAATGTTCCGTCGCCGTTATTGCGAAGGTAGAGATTCCTGTCTCCGGTAATCTCAAAAATATCGAGATCGCCATCGTGATCCATGTCGAATGCAAGGGCTGATTTCCCGCCGTTAAGACTTCCTGCTCCGGAGCCGGCAGTAACGTCTTCAAAAGATCCCTTTCCTGTATTTCTGTACAGGAAATCACCGCCTTCCTTCATTATGAACAGATCCTCATATCCGTCGTTGTCAAAATCGGCAAAAAGGGCTGAATTTTCTTTTCCTGAATGTTTAAGGCCTGCTTCTTTTGTCACATCCGTGAATTTGCCCATTTCATTTTTAAGCAGGAAATGTCTGTAGGAAGATGTTACAGGGTCATAGCTGCCGGCATAGATATCTATGTCTCCGTCTCCGTCGTAATCGCAAGTCTCAGCGTGCGCATAACCATGTGATCCTTCAGATCCTCCTTCCCCCGATGACGGAACAATATCCAAACCGGCTGCAGATGAAGCATCTGTGAATTTAATAACATCAAGCAGGGATTCATTCTCTGACGTGCGTGTTGATGGCTGCCGGTCGAAAGTGATCACAGGGAATCCTATAAGTGAACCTCCGGGACCTTTCAGATCCATTATTCCGGCCTGATACGGAGAGGTCACTTTCAGGTAGTTGTGAAAGATTGTAAACTGGATCACGGCATTGTCTTTGTCTTTTTTTCTAAGGAGGGAAACTGTTTTATCGTAATATTCAACTGCTTCTTTTGGAAATTCCGGAAACTGCTTGTTGATGATCTCCATCTGTTCAAGGGCCTTGTCAAGTTCGCCGTTGCGGATAAGCATATCGGTCAGGTTAAGCCGCGGAACAAGATTGGCAGGAGCCTTTTCAACAAGGATCAGCAGATACTGTTCACGCTGCCTTGCTGCATCAGGGTCAGGCATCGTGGAATAGAGTTCTGAGATTTCATAAAGTATCTTTAAATGATCCGGGGCAAATTCGAGAGCCTTTTTCAGTTCTGCGACGGCTTTATCCTTTTCGTTGTTCATCTTGAATACCGTTGCCAGTATAAGTCTGACGTCCGGATCCTGCGGATCTATTTTAATCGCCCTGTCCAGTTCTTTTTCAGCTTCGGGGTATTTTGCCATTCTCAGATAGGTAAGGCCCAGGTTGGCATATCCGAATTTATCTCCGGGGGCCAGGTCAATGAATTTTCTGAATTGCTGTTCGGCTTCTTCAAGCTTGAATTCTTCAAGATAAGCAAGTCCGAGGGTTTTGACAGTGATAAGATCCGTCAGTTTGTCTCCTGATTTATCACCGTTGTTCCTGCATCCGCCGGATAAAATGATGCAGAAAGCCGCCAGAAGTAAAATATTCTTGTTTTTCATGCCATCAAAATTAGCAATAAAAGGGATATTATTCAGGTTTAAAAGGAACTCCTTCGTTAATCCTCATGACTGAAAAACTACCTTTTCTGTTGCCTTTATCATCAAAGCTGATCATACCCGTAACCCCCTCATAGTTGATTTTCTGAACTGTTTTTTGTATAATTTCCCTTTCATTTTTGCCTGATATGCGGATAGCTTCGATCAGTAATCCTGTTGCATCAAATGAAAATGATGCGACCATTCCGGGAAGCATGTTGTACATTTTAAGGTATTCATTTCTGAATTCCATTCCTTTCTTTTCATTCCATTCACCGGCTGCCACACAAATGGTATTGTTAAAGACACTCATATCGCCGGGATTTAATTTGTTCTCATCAGCAGCCATCAGGGATGAATATATCTGAATTCCGGGCTTTTTCTGATTCAGCCGGCTTACTATTGTTTTTGATATTTCCGGGTTACAGAACAGAACAAGGCATTCAGTATCGGAACCTGCAACCTTATCGGAAAGCATTTCGGAATCTCTCACAGATTCAGCCGGAGGATATAATACCGGCTCTGGTTTCCCGGATGCCTTTAATGCTTTCAGGAAACTTGATGACGCCATATTCGAATCGTAATCCTTACATGAGATGACAGCGATTTTCCTGAATTTATGTTTATCGTAAATTGAGGAAATTAGAGATTGAGCCTGCTGCCGGTCGGTTGGCACGCAATTAAAGAACCAGGGAACAAAAGCCTGTGATAGTGTGGGATCAGACGACCAGGCAGAAATATAAGGAACTATAGATTTTGTTGCCGCCTGTTCAACAAGGTGGGCATTCCTTCCGTCGTGGCAACCTGTAAGAGCCCATACTTTCTCCTCAAAAATCAGATTAACCGCCTGTTTTGATCCTGTACCCCACGGGCCTTCCATCGATCTGACCACCAGACTGAATTTT
>JAAYUS010000125.1 GCA_012517605.1 Bacteroidales bacterium | reverse complement strand
ATTGTCAGAACTGATCCCGACAATGTACCGTCGGGAAGTGTAAACCTGTCAGGCTGCCTTACATGCTGGTAAGCGTCAATAAGGTTTTCCTCAACGGCATCAGAGACAAGGAAAAGACGATCTCCCATAATCTTTTTGGCGATCATGACCATGTTGTAATCAACATGTATCCCGTCGGCAATTATGCTTGCATATGCTTCGGATGAACGGAATACGGCGCCCGGTAATCCCGGATCGCGGTGATGAAGCGGCGACATTGCATTGAAAAGGTGGGTTGTTGTTCTTATTCCATTATCAAAACCGGCACTTGCTTCCCAAAATGTTGAATTGCTGTGACCAGCAGCCACTGTTATGCCGTTGCTGACAAGTATCTCGATAATTTCCGGATCGCAGACTTCCGGGGCTATTGTCATCATTTTAACAGTCCCTCCGGCTTCTTCAACAAGGGCTTTTACATCATCCTTGTCAGGAACTTTGATGCATTCCTCCATATGTGCACCTTTTTTTGCCAGGCTTAAGAAAGGTCCTTCAAGATGTATTCCCAGAAGCGCGGGGTGACTGAATTCCTTCACTGCCCTGAAAGCTTTCCTGTAAACATCATAGGTGTTCGTGGGAAGTGTTATCAGAAAACCTGTGGTACCTGTGCTTACTATATCGCTTGTGATGTTTCCAAGAGCTTCTTTTGTAGGAAACGATGAAAAAAGAAACCCGCCTCCTCCGGCGATCTGAAGATCAAGCAATCCCGGAGCCAGAAAATTACCACCGCAATCAACAACTTCCGTACCGGAAGGAAGATCTTTATCATAAGTTATCGAAATGATCCTGCCGTTGTCAACCATCAAGATCCTGTCTCTGAGTAACTCCTTGCCAGTAAATAATACCGAATTAATAAATGCTTTTAACATGTAATGGAATTTTATTCTATGTTCGCCTTACTGATCGCACACCATGGTTTAATTCAACATAAGTCGTCCAGGAACTTTTATGGCAATGAAATCTCCACCGGACTTACATTCCATCCTGAAATTTTCAATGCAGCTGATTTGCCTTTCAGTTCTGCTGCCGGACATGTTACCGTCGCTTTTGTGCTTTCGCCCGGAGCAAGAGTGAAATAGCTTTGAGACCAGAATGAAGGCAATATCTCCTCTCCATCAGCTATGACCTGTGGCCGTATGAAAAATGCTATCCTGTCTGTATTGTTCGAAACCTGAATTATCCATGAGTTGTCGGTTTTCCCTTTAATCTCTCCCGTGACTGAAGTATAAAGACTCGTTTTTTTCATTCCTCCAAGTGCTTTGTATTCATTATCAGGCGAGAACCAGTAAACATTGTGTGAAATAACCTTTCCTTCTGAATTCTTAAGGTTTAGAACCACAAATGAAATTCCGCCGGAATTTTTCAGGATCTGATCGAGTGAGGATGTCTCCTTAATATCTGTTGATCCCAGCGAAACATCCATGGTTTCGTGGAATACTGGCTTTGAGTCGGAATCGTAAACATCTGCAACGGCTTTCAGACCGGGCACTTTTTTAAAAGACCTGTTGACAACCATTACCTTATGATTGCCCAGGTTAAGCTGTATATGTACAGGTTCACAGGCATTCTGCATAAAATAGTATCCGGCGTTAGGCATAAGGTACCAGTCGTAAACCTGCCAGACTACACTTGGGAATGCAGCATTCAGTTTCCAGAGCATGACTCCGCCAATATCGTTCAGCTTGTGTCCTGCAGCTTCAAAGATACCCTGATAGCCGATAGCATTCATCAGCTGCATTTTATTGCAGAAATCCTCCATTCCCGAAGGTTCACCGAATCTCCTGACCATTTCCCTGTAGTAGAGGTCCCAGCGTCCGTTGCCTGTTGCGGCATCGTGATAGCCCCATGTATTGTTCAGGGGAAACGGGAGGGATTTATCCCAGACCAGGTCAGGGATTATTTTTGGCATGATATTATATGGCGGTTGGGAAGGCAGTCCTGTCTCATCCTTGAACACCCAGTCGCGTCCGGCAACGGCCCTTTTGTATGAAGCAGCAGGGTCCTGCCATGTATAAGGGCCTCCGCTGTAAACACCACCCGGGAGATTGTCGGGCCAAGATGCAGGCCATCCCACAGGCAGTTTTGCAAATCCCGAGGAGCTTGGAATGAATGGTCGTGTTCCGTCGAGTGATATGACGCTGTTTCTCATGAAATCATACAGTTCCCTTCGGGCATGGCCTTCATTTCCGCCTGTCCACAAGAGAAGGCTCGGATGGTTCCTTATTCTCAGGATGGTACTTTCAACATTCCTTTTAAACACTTCACTTTCGAACGGCCAGTCGGGAGATCCCTTGAATTCACCCTGTGTGTCGCCTGTGATCCAGAAATCGGACCAGACGAGAAGGCCGTACCTGTCGGCAGCATCAAAGAACTCATCGCAGGGGGTGACTCCGCCTCCCCATATCCTCACAAGGTTAATATTTGCATTCCTGCAGAGGCGCATTTCATAATCGTATCTCAAGGAGTCGCGGTTCAACATGAAGTCGGGCACCCATGCTCCGCCCGTTATATGTATTCTTTTGCCATTTACGTAGAAATCACGCCTCAGGCTTCCGTTTACATCAACTGCTTTCGTTGAGACAGTCCTTATCCCGAACAAAAATGTAGTGTCGTCAGTTATGCCCGACTGGCTTGCGTACTGGATCCGGATCCTGTAAAGATTAGGCTTCCCGTATCCGTTGGGCCACCAGATGGCTGGTTTCAGTATATTAAGTTCTTTCGTGTTATCTGCATTCAGTTCGATCAGATTTGAATTTACCCTGCCGACAGCAATATTTTTTGAAAACTGTATGGGTTTGCCCCTGAAATTTTCAGGCATTATTTTTACTGTAAGCCTTCCGGCTTCATTGATGCCTGAGTGATTATAAAGAGTAGTGCTGATAGAAATCCTTGCCGAGGATGTATCCTGTTCTCCGGCCAGATCAGTTTTTATCCTTGTATTGCCTATTGTGACATGACCGGTGGTCCGCAGATAAACAGGTAGCCATATCCCCATGTTTCGGTCACGAACAGGGGGTACCCAGTCCCACCCTACAGAACAAAGCATTGTGACATTCTTTCCTATATCCCCGGTTGGTCCGCCATTGGGAAAAAAGTCACCAAGGGCCTCAAGCTGTTCTGTCGAAGGCAGCCCGGGATAATCAAGGGGATATATTTTAACAGCAAGTATGTTTTTTTCTCCGGCCTTAATATATTTGCTGACGTCTATGCTGTATTGAGCGAACATCCCGGCCATCTTTGACGAATCAGCCACCTGGATTCCATTGATCCAGACACCGGCCCTGTAATTTATGCCTTTGAAAATGAGCTGAAAACATTTTCCCTTGTCAGAGGCCGGAACCGAAAACTGTGTCCTGTACCAGTATGGCTTTTTCCATGGATTGGGGTCATTTGGCAGAAAGCTGAACTTCTCAAGATCATACTTCTTATTAAATTCATCCGACGCATCCGGTATAAGCATATTATTCATGCCGATATAAGGATCAGCATAAACCTTATTGGCAACAAGTCCTGAGAGCACTGTCGAAGGCACCTTTACCGGGAACCAGTAAACATCCGCTTTATAGTCGGGAGATGAAATCTCTTCGCCGGAGGCCTTTACAACAGCTGAAGACTGCAGGGCAAAATCAGCGAGCTTTACCTGCTTCACAGGGTTAAGCTGCGCGATGGCAACCGGGGAGGCAATCAGAAGGACCAATACTGCCAGACAAATAATCTTTTTCATTTTATAAGGTAATTTGATTTAAAATCTTTCTTAAAGGAATTAAATATCCTGAAAAAAATAAAACAAAATCTGTTTTTGTTGATCTCTGAATATCCGGTTTAACCTGAAGGTTGACTCTCTCCTTCAGAAACTGCCTTCCTTTCAGGTATCATGTTGCCGATCATCATTATGAAGATTGTGAAAAGAATAACAATAGTTATTACTTCCTCATTAATCAAAGGCAAACGTGATGCAGACGGTATGCTTATGGACAGTAGAATTGTGATAAGTCCCCTCGGGGCAAAAAATGTTAAGGGCAATAGCTTTGTCCTGATAACAGTCCTGAAGAAAAGGAATCTTATCAGAAGTATTAACAGAGTTATTGCACCTCCAGTCAGAAGGTTATCAGGATCAAACAATCCTTCAACCTTAGCATAAAATCCAAACATTATAAAAAAGAATGAACGCACGATGAATGTAAATTCTGTCAGGATTGTCTTGAACGATTTTATATCGGTTCTGAATTTATTAAAGTCAACATACTTCCTGACAACATTGTTTTCGAGCAGATGATTGTTTGAAAGGACCATGCCGAAAATAAGAACAAGAAGCAGACCAGGAAGATGAAAGAGTTTTGCAAGAACATAAAGAAGGACAATTGATGTCATAATAATGACATAGTTCACATGGTATGTTATTTTATGCAAAAGTATTGCAAGGATAAGAGTAGTGATCAGGGCCACAACTATTGTTATGATGCTTTTCAGGCCCAGATCCATTATGCCCTGTCCGAGAGAACCATTGCTGAGCAGAATAAAATCAAAAAATATGATCCCGAAAATATCCGAGAAGGAACTCTCGTAAATTATAAATTCCTTATCGTCAGGTTTAAGATGGATTGCAGATGATATTGCCACTGAACTGCTTATGATCCCGAGAGGAATTGAATTCAGCATTGCAGCGCGAAGGCTGTATCCTGAGAAATCGACAAGAAAAAAAGTAAGTGCGGCACAAAACACTGCGAAGAGAATAAAAGCTGATGAAACTGACCTTATTATCAAACCTTTCTTTCTTCCCTCAAGTTTAAGGTCGAGGCTTGCATCAAGGACTATCAGTATTAACCCCACTGTACCGATTACAGGAAGTATGGGCTGAAGGTCAGGAACTTCAAGGGCAATTGATTTCACAATATACTGAAGGGCAATGCCGAGAAAGATCAGCAGGATAACACCTGGTATTTTCGAATATCGTCCCGATATATCGAAGATGTACGAGATAATCACTATTATGCACAGAACCAGAATAATATAATTCGTCATAAGAATTCAGATATTGAACTAACTTTCCGTAAATCTTTTTATATCCATGATTTTCCCTGCCACTACAAGAACATCCTTTTCGCCAAGGGGTTTAAACTGGTCAAAATTCAGGTCAACTTTATAATTCCTTCTGAATATGGAAGTAATCAATCCTTCTTCCGGAGCGACCTTGACTCCGATAAGCTTCAGGTTAAACCTTTCACCAATACTTACAGTATCAAGGGCATGACCAGCGTATTTTGCCGGGACAAGGATCTCTGCCACTGCATGATCGTTGCTTAGTTCAATAAATCTGAGAGTGTCTTTGAACTGCAGCATTGAAGCGACATGCATTGCTGAGTCTTCAAGAGGCAGTACCACTTCGTCGATCCCTATCTGGTTCAGAATGTTTTGATGGATCTGATTAATGGCTCTTCCAATGATCCTCTTGACCTTCAGGTTTTTAAGTATGGAGGCAGTCAGAATAGATGAACCCACATCCTCTCCTATAGCAACGATTACAGCATCGGCATCCTGTAAAGGAAGCGACCTGACTGCATTTACATTTGTAGCATCCATTTTTATGACAGTAGTGACAGAGTCCTTCATCTCATCAAGCCGTTCAGAATGATTGTCGACTCCGATAACCTCGTGTCCCATGCTTGTCAGATTAGATGCAAGCTTAGACCCGAAATATCCCAATCCGATTACAATGTACTTCATTTATATGGTTTTATAATACAATCCAAAGTTTACGGATGAGTTTAAAACACACTTTCCTGATAATCCCTGATTGTTCAGTTAATCACAATATCGATTTCAGGATATCCGGCATATCTTTTATGCGATGTTGCAAGAATTCCCGATAACAATGTAAGCGGTCCTACCCTCCCTATGAACATAAGAACAATATCGACGATCTTGCCTGAATCCGTAAATGTTGAAGAATCAGCAAGGCTCAGGCCAACAGTCCCAAAAGCCGAGAAACATTCAAAAAGCAGCTTTACCGGATCCTTTCCAGGCTCAGTAATGAGAAGAACTGCAAAACCTGCTGAAATCACCGAGAGTGACAGAAAGATTATTGTAAGCACACGCGCAACGGTTCTGTTGCTGATCTCCCTGTTCCCAATCCTCACAGTTTCCCTGCCCCGCAGATAATTCCAGGCAGTTTTAAAGGCAAGCGCAAAAGTTGTAGTTTTAATACCTCCTCCTGTCGAACCTGGTGATGCTCCTATCCACATCAGGAATATCATCAGAAAAATTGTCGGATAACCCCATGCCGAGATATCCGTAATATTGAAACCTGCAGTTCTTGCACTTATGCTTCCGAATAATGAGACAATGATTTTGCGGCCGTTGTCCATATCCTTCATGCTTGTTTCAGACTCGAACATGAAGTAGAACACTGCTCCTGCAACAATAAGAATGATTGTCATGTATGTGGCTATCCGCGCTGGGACATTCCTCCGTTCAGGTCTTATAGGATTAATTCTTCCCTGAAGCCTTCGTGCAATCACCGCAGTGTAATGTTTAAAATTACTGTACAGGCCCAGTAATACAGGGAACCCTATTCCGCCGAGTACTATCAGAACGGCTACAGTTATCTGAACGGGATAGTTGAAGGTTATACCCTGGGAACTCAGATTCATGGAAAGAGTTGAAAATCCCGCATTGCAGAAAGCTGATACAGAATGAAAAACCGAGAAAAGCAATCTGTCGGGGATTTTATCCGGAAGACTGTTGTATATTATTGCAGCTCCGGCTCCTTCGAGAAGAAAAGTAAACATTATGATTTTGGTCAGGAGCTTAAGGAGGTTGTTCATACTTTCGGCGGTGAACAATTCCTTAAGCAACATTCTGTCCCTGAACGAAGAAGCTGAAGTGAATACATATCCAAAGAAACCTGTAAAAGTCATGATTCCAAGCCCTCCGGTTTGTATGAGGCATAGTATTATGGTTTTTCCAAGTGTTGTAAAAGCAGTTCCAGTATCAACAACGGTCAGGCCTGTAACGCACACGGCGCTGACTGAGGTAAAAAGTGAGTTTAGATATGTCAATGTGCCCTGGTGTGCTTTCGGCATCATCAGAAGGCCTGAACCGAGAAGGATAATTATTATAAAGCTGGCTGAAAAAATAAGGCCGGGGTGGAGCTTTACGGAACTGATTGTTCTCATCAATCCTGGCATTTCGGTAATACCGATAAGAAAGATGGCGGCTATGACCGGTATATTTCCGTTCAGTACTGTGTGCAAAGGTTTTCCGAAACTGACAATTCCTGTATTGGACAGGAGTACACCAAGGGAAAACAGGAAAATTACTGCCCCCGGAAGCTTTGAAAAAAGCTTGTTGAACCTGAATTTCAGCAGTCCGGGGATATAATTTGTGAAGAAGATCACAATAAACAATATCCGGAAGGCTGATTTTAAACCCGAAATGATTTCCGGAGAATTGCCAAATCCGGCATAGAAGATGAATCCCGGGATAAAAAGGAAATAAGCCAGATTCAGGAGGAAGCGGCAAAGGTCACAGATCCACCCGGCTAACTGCCTGTACCTGTCACCTGCAACGAACAGCAACTTGAACATCCTTTCGCGGATGCCCGGCATATTTCTTTTCACTTTCATTTCAGTTTGTTCCGGTGAACGGATTAAAAACTGAAATTTACGGAATTAATCTCTAATTTGAAATTTTACAGCCTTACAGTCACCTTCCTTTACTTATCAGAAGCCATGTATCTGAATAGGCCGGATATTTCGCCCAGATCCTTCTGATCTCATTCCTTGCCTCGGTCACATCATTGGTTGCCATAACCGAAACACGGTAAAGACCGGCATCGTTTTTCAGGATCTCTGATTTGAATCCGTCCTTGCTGACAACGGCCTGATGTTCCTTTGCGTTCAAAGGATCGCGGAAGCTCCCGATTATGACGAAAAACTTCTGAGGCGACGGAGCCTTCTCTTCTACAGGCACAAGTTTCTCTTCAACTTCCCTGATGGGTGTAGCAGGCATCAAAGTCCTTCCGATTGATGTCCCCTTTGCCTCCTCCGTCTTATCCTTCCGGCTGCCAAACAAACTTGTTTTAGTCGATGAGCACGAAGCTGTAAGCAGCATAGCAAATATTACAAACAGGATAAAATTTCTCATATCAGTTTTTTTTGTCCAGCCGCAAAGGTGCAAAAATTATTCCGTTTTTCTAAAACCTGTGTTTTAATAAGCTATTTCCAGAATTTCCCTGAAACTGTTTTCAGTAATTATCTTGTCGGCAACAAGGTTCAGATAACTGTTTTTTGAACGGAAGGCAACTCCTATACCGCTTTCCTTTATAAGGCATATGTCGTTTTCACTGTCACCGACAGCTATTATATTCTTTATATCTATCCTGTACTTTTCGGCTAGTTCAAAAAGAACATTTGATTTGCAGAAATCATGAGGACATTTGCTGTGCTTATTTCTCATGAATGCTGAAGGGACCTTTACTTCTCCGGTTGCAACACTTTTTGAGAATTCAAGTTCATTGGCTATTGAAAAGTCCATTTTTAGCTTATTCTTGATGTGATTTGTGACCGCGTCATAGCTGTCGCTTATGATACCGCATATATATCCCTTTTTCTTCAGTTCCTTAATGACCGCAGCTGCGTCATCGACAATGCTTAATTTATCTACCACACCAAGGATCTCATCGATCGATCTGCCTCGGAGGAGCCTGGCTATCGATTTTGTTCTGATATATGGATTTGTATATTCGGTTACAATTTTGATAAGCTCATCCTTAAAGTTGAATTCATCAGCAGCAGTTGCAATAAAGCTTCCTTCAAGGAGTGTATTATCCATGTCGAATATTATCATCCTGTCAAGTCCGATCAGGCTTTCCCTGATTGCATAATCCATCTGGCTCCTTATAATGCTTATATGTTCAAGTGTCTCAAGATTTCTTACTTCAATATTTTTTGCCCTCTTCAAAATTGACCTTGATACTTCTCTCGACATCTTGCCAAGCTGTTCCCACGACTGCATCCTGTTTTCAATATATCCTATGTTCACCTCACTGATCCTAGCACCAAGGTTATGCATATCGAGGAGAATACCAATATCGACTCCGTAATCATTCTCAAAGTCGATAAGCTTGAGCATGCTTTTCCTGGCTCCTATCATTCCGCTGAGAGGTTGTGAGAATTTTGACAGCTCAGGGAAAAGAATGCTTAGCAGCGGTTTCGCCACCAGTTCTGTAACACGCCCGGCCTGCCTGTCGAAACAGGATTTCACAAAATCGGCTTTGTCATCGAGAATAGGCTTTGAAAGAAGCTCAACGACATTCTCGGGATAGGTAACAATATCGGCATCGAGATATACAATAACCTCATTTTTTGCAAGGAGCATGCCGTCGCGCATCGAATGTCCTTTTCCAAGTATGGGGCTTGTGTAAATCTTTACCTTTGGCAGACGGGCCTGTTTTATTGTATTGTCAAAGGATTTGTCGTCGATGACGAGTATTTCGTCCACAACAGGGGAATTACAGACAAGTGATATTACTTTTCTGATAGTCTTTTCCTCATCAAGTGCGGGGATAATTACAGATACCATTATGATATATTCTTTTAGTTACCATTCACAAAGCTGCTTATTTAAGCAGCTTTTTAATGTTATACAGCTTGTTCAGGGCTTCGACAGGAGTGAGATTATCTATATCAAGTCCCACAATCTCGTCGCGGATCTGTTTAAGTACCGGATCATCGAGCTGGAAAAAGCTTAACTGATATCCTTCCCTGTGCCCTGCCAGGCCGGCTATGGGCTTGGCAAGTTCCTGCTTTTCATGGCTCTGCTCAAGTTCCTTAAGGATTTCATCAGCCCTGCTGACTACACTCCGGGGCATACCTGCCATTTTCGCCACATGTATTCCGAAGCTGTGCTCGCTTCCTCCCCTTTTAAGCTTCCGGAGGAAAATTACCTTATTATTGAATTCCCTGATCGAGACATTATAATTCCTCACCCTTGGAAATGAGTTTTCCATCTCATTAAGTTCATGATAATGTGTAGCAAAAAGAGTTTTGGCCCTGTTGTGGTTCTCATGAAGATATTCAACCATCGCCCAGGCTATCGAAATTCCGTCATAGGTGCTTGTGCCACGGCCTATCTCATCAAGTATGACCAGGCTACGTTCCGAAAGGTTATTGAGAATGCTTGCAGTCTCATTCATCTCGACCATGAAGGTTGACTCGCCGAGACTTAAATTATCCGAAGCGCCGACTCTTGTGAAAATTTTATCTACGATACCGATCGAAGCTTTGGCGGCAGGTACAAAACAGCCGGTCTGGGCCATTAGCACAATGAGGGCAGTCTGGCGAAGCAAAGCCGATTTTCCCGACATATTCGGACCTGTCAGGATAATGATCTGCTGATCTTCCGTGTCAAGAGCAAGGTCATTAGGGATATAGGATTCACCAGCCGGCAGTTGTTTTTCGATAACTGGATGGCGGCCATCCTTAATATCGATCCTGTACGAATCATCCATTGACGGCCTCACATATCCGTTTTCTTCCGAGACTATGGCGAAAGAATGAAGACAGTCGATCCTGGCTATCAGGCCGGCATTGAGCTGGATGGGAGGAATATATTCAAGAATTGCAAGTACAAGGTCATTGAACAACCTTGTTTCAAGGCTTATTATCTTTTCCTCGGCGCCCAGTATTTTACCTTCATATTCCTTTAATTCCTCGGTAATATATCTTTCAGCACTGACAAGGGTCTGCTTTCTTATCCATTCAGGAGGAACCTTGTCTTTGTGAGTGTTGCGCACTTCGATATAATAGCCGAAAACATTGTTATAGCTTACTTTCAGGGAAGTGATGCCTGTCCTTTCGCTTTCGCGCGCCTGCAGGCCTGCCAGATAGTCTTTGCTGTTGTAAAGGATTGACCTCAGCTCATCAAGTTCGGCAGAAACGCCTGCCGCAATGACCTGTCCCCTGATTATCTGGGCCGGAGGATCATTATTTAATTCCGATTCTATCCTGTCGGCTATCAGTTTGCATGGATTAAGCTGCTCACCGATTGTATTAAGCGGTTCACATCCACTTTCAAGGCAAAGTTTTCGCAGCGGATCGATAGCCTTCAGCGCCCTTTTAAGCTGTACAACCTCGCGGGGATTGATACGGCTGACAGCTACCTTGGAAACGAGTCTCTCCAGATCTCCAACCTGACGTAAATACCCTGCAATTTCGGCCATAAAGGATGGATTATCAACAAGGTATTCTACAATGTCGTGTCTGTCATTTATTGGCTGCAGATCCTTAAGTGGAAGAGATATCCATCTTTTAAGAAGTCTCCCTCCCATAGGTGAGATAGTCCTGTCGAT
>JAAYUS010000124.1 GCA_012517605.1 Bacteroidales bacterium | reverse complement strand
GGGGGAAGGCACCGAATTTAAAATAACCTCAATAAAGTTCAACCAGAAGATACCTGAATACATTTTTACGAAGGCGGCGCTAAAACAATAATTTTAGATCATCTTTAACTTTATTTTATTCTGAGAAATAACTTAACTTTATTCGCATATTTACTTAACAGTAAAGTATGACAAGCAAAGACTAATCTAAAATTCATCACTATGGCAGCAGAACTGAATCAGACAAAACCTTCCAGATGGACAGGAGTGGTAAAAAAGACAAAGAAAATATTCAAATGGACAGTGTACCTGCTTGCTGTACTGTTGGTCAGCTTTGTCTATCTCAAATACTTTTTCACTTACAGTGAAGGCTACAGAGCCGGACTTCTTCAGAAATTCTCCAACAAGGGCGTGATATTCAAGACATATGAAGGGGAATTGATATTAAGCAGTGTGTCGAGCTCGGCGAATGTTGCACTCGCATCCGAGAAATTTCAGTTTTCTGTACTAAAAAAGGACGTCTCTCCCATGTTCGATACACTTCAGGGAAGAAATGTCATTGTGCATTATCGTGAGAAAAAAGGGACTGTTCCCTGGAGAGGAGATTCACGTTACATTGTCGACAGCATTGCTGTGAGGAACTAAGCTGACGCCAGGGTATCAAGCAAAAGGCCCTATTATTTCATCACTTTTTTCATAATCCCAAGCACACCCCTTATGAAAGTGGCGCTTGTCAGCACCTTTACCACGGGGCTTGCAGTGGTTCTTCTGCGGCCTGATGTACCCGTGGTTCTTCTCCCCCATTCTCCCCCTCTCTGTTTCTCCCAATCTTTCCTTTCAGCCTCCTCTGCTGCCTGTTTCTGTATGGTATCAATCTTCCTGGAAAGGATTTCAAAAGCGCTTTCACGGTCGATCGACTGAGCATATTTTCTTACCAGGTCTGAATTCCTGTTTATTGTGTCAATCTCGTCCTGTGAAAGGATGTCCATTCTGCTCATGGGGGCTCTCATCATCGTTGCTGCAAGGGGTGTCGGGATACCTTTCTCGTTAAGTGCCGTTACAAGTGCTTCTCCTATTCCAAGTGATGTAAGTGTTTCATCAGTCTTATAGAATTCGGAAATCGGGAAATTCTGAGCTGTAAGCTTTATTGCCTGCCTGTCGACAGCCGTAAATGCCCTTAATGCATGCTGTATCTTCAGTCCCAGCTGGGCGAGCACATCATTTGGCACATCCATCGGGTTCTGTGTGACAAAGAATACCCCTACCCCTTTTGACCTTATAAGCTTGACAATGTTCTCAATCTCATTCAGAAGAGCCTTGCTGGCCTGGTTAAAGACAAGATGAGCCTCATCGACAAAGATCACAAGCTCGGGCTTTTCGACATCGCCTCTTTCCGGCATTGTGTCGTATACCTCGGCAAGAAGGCAAAGCATAAACGTTGAAAAGAGCTTAGGTTTATCCTGTATATCAGTAAGTCTTATAATATTCACATACCCTTTCCCATCCCTGTCGCGCCGCATAAGGTCCTTTACTTCGAAAGACAGTTCGCCGAAAAAGAGGTCGGCATCCTGCTGTTCAAGCTCCATCACCTTACGGAGGATTATACCCGTTGTGGAGGTTGATATTTTACCATATTCACGTTCAAATTCAGCTTTCCCTTCTCCAGTGGCATACTGGATAACCTTTTTCAGGTCCTTCAGGTCGAGAAGCGGCATTCCCTTGTCGTCGCAATATTTAAATATGACAGCGAGAACGCCTCCCTGAGTATCGTTCAGATCAAGTATCCTTGAAAGAAGGACAGGTCCGAACTCTGATACCGTTGCCCTGAGGCGCACTCCATCCTGCTTTGATATTGTCATAAGTTCAACAGGGCACCCGCTTGTGGAATAAGGGAGGCCAATCTTACCATGCCGTTCAGTTATAAAAGGTTTCTCCACACCCGGCATAGCAATTCCGCTAAGGTCGCCCTTGACATCCATAAGAAGAACCGGAACACCTTTCTGGGAAAGCTGCTCGGCAATCACCTGGAGTGATTTGGTCTTGCCGGTACCGGTCGCACCGGCTATAAGCCCATGCCTGTTCATTGTCTTCAAAGGGACTTTGACAAGGGCATTGTTCAACGGCTCACCGTTGATAATTGCTCCGCCAAGAATAATGGCATCGCCTTTGCAGGCATAACCTTCATTAATATGGGTTGAGAATTTTTCTTTTATATCCATGACATCGTATGTTAATCAAGTTTCAGAGGAATGCAATTTAGCAGTTTGGCAGCAATTTTCAAAAATGTTGTTTGTTTCATATTTAATTAATCAAATATTTAAAAAATGTTAATATAATACTATATTTGAACTATGATGATTGTTTTCACTTTTAATCTCATTATTCACTAAATCTAATTGATATGGCAAAGTTTGAAGTTTACCAGAGTGGCAAAAACAATGAATTCCGCTTTCGTCTGAAAGCCGACAATGGCCAGACCATTCTTAGCAGCGAAGGTTATTCAAGCAAAGCATCGTGCCTGAATGGTATCGAATCGGTAAAGAAAAATGCATCAGATCCCAAAAGGTTCACCAAAACCAAAACTCCGACCAATATGTTTCGTTTTACCATGACTGCTGCCAATAATCAGGTTATAGGTACAAGTCAGAATTATAAAAGTGAAAGCGGCCGCGACAATGGTATCGAGTCGGTAATAAGAAATGCCGGTAAAGCCGAGATTAAAGAGGTTGAAAAGTAAAACCGCCCTGACAGGACGGCTGAATATTTGCAAGAGACAGAGATCCGGTATTTTGCAATAATGCAATAAATTCGGCAGGTATTATGCGTATGGCCCCTTATGGCTTTTACGTTTATATTGTATTGCCTGAATTGTACCTTAACTATCAGGAATGCAGACAGATATTTATACCAGATTATCCAGATTAAATCTTATACAGGCATGAAATCCAGGACCGTTTCAATTTTTGTGATAATGATCTTTGTCTGTTCTTTTGCAACAGGGCAGGTCACAGATGCTGAAAAAAAGCTGAAGACTCTGAACACTGATACAATAATGGGCTGGAAGAAAGGCGGGGTGTTCGCGCTGAACCTTGCCCAGACCTCGCTTTCAAACTGGGCTGCAGGCGGTCAGAACTCCTTTGCCATGAACGGGATTTTCAGTGCATTTGCCAATTACAAACAGGGCAAATCGGCCTGGGACAATACACTTGACCTTGGCTACGGCATACTGAAACAAGGGAAGGATGGCATTGCAATGAAGACTGATGACAAAATAGATTTCCTGTCCAAATACGGACGTGAAGCCTTTAAAAACATCTATTATGCTGCACTTCTGAATTTCAGGACACAGATGCGCCCGGGATATAAATATCCTGATACCGACAACAAGATTTCGGATATTTTCTCGCCGGCCTATCTGCTTCTTGCAGCAGGTATCGATTACAAGCCCTCTCCATACTTTACAGCTTTTGTTGCACCATTGACGGGGAAATTCACCTTCGTAAATGATCCTGCATTATCGGCAGCCGGGGCATTCGGGGTTACACCAGGTGAAAAGTCAAGAAGCGAACTTGGAGGTTATTTAAGAGCCGCTTACAGCAAAAATGATTTCAAGGGTGAATTCCTTAAAAACGTCTCCTTTACAACAAAAATAGATCTTTTCTCAAATTACAGGGATAACCCCCAGAATATAGATGTGATGTGGGAGAATCTTATTGCCCTTAAAGTGAACAAATATATCAATGTCAATTTCAATACCGTTCTTATTTATGATGATAATATAAAAGTGCCTGTCGACAGAAACGGTAACGGTGAATTTGAATCTAATGAGGCTCCAGGACCGAGAACACAATTCAAGGAACTTTTTGGTGTAGGATTTTCACATAATTTCTGATATTAACTAACTAAAACCTGACAAAATGAAAATTTTAGACGAATTCAAGGCATTTGCCATGAAAGGCAATATGGTCGACATGGCTGTTGGTATCATCATCGGTGCAGCATTCGGAAAAATAGTTTCCTCGCTTGTCAATGATATCATTATGCCGCCAATAGGTCTTTTGCTTGGCGGTGTCAATTTCACCGACCTGAAAGTTGTATTGAAAGCCGCAACCGAAACAGTGCCTGCAGTTACATGGAACTACGGTAATTTCATCCAGGTTATCATCGACTTCCTGATCGTTGCATGGGCAATATTCATGATCGTCAAAGCAATGAATGCAGCCAAGAAAAAGGAAGAAGCGGCCCCCGCAGCACCTCCCGCTCCTACAAAGGATCAGGCCCTCCTTACCGAGATAAGGGATCTTCTTAAGAAATAAGAACATGCCATGGCATGACCTTTTAAAGACATACCATGGGGACTTGAAAAGGGACATGTCATGGCATGTCCCTTTTCAAAATATAATACCTTAAAACATGAAATATCGCTCCTACGTTTTTCTTTTCATTTTACGGGTAATATGTTACCCCGCCTTATCATCACAGGTGAGCTACGACTATCCTGCCGGTATGAAAATATGGTTCTCACGGCCGGCGGAATCATGGAACGAAGCCCTTCCTGTCGGCAACGGAAGGCTCGGGGCAATGATCTTCGGCGGTATCGAAAATGAGAGGATACAACTGAATGAGGAATCGGTCTGGACAGGCAGGCCAAGATGGGATGCAAATCCTGATGCACTTAAGAACCTCCCTGAAGTGCGGAAACTCCTTTTCGCCGGAAAATACGCCGAAGCTGAGAAACTTGCCCAGAGCGGCATAATGGGTCAATTCAGGCGTGACGAGGCATCAAGCTATCAGACACTGGGAGATCTTTCCCTGCGCTTCGGACCACTACGTTCTGTGTCGGGATACCGCCGTGAACTCGACATAAACGAAGCTGTAGCGAGAGTAAGTTACAGCTCGGGGCAGACTAAATTCACAAGGGAGATATTTTCTTCGGCTCCTAATCAGGCTATTGTTATAAGATTAACAGCCGACAGGCCGGGAACCGTTGCTTTCACTGCTAAACTTACACGGCCGGGGAACAAGGCTGCCATCCACGCAAAAGATAACGGCATCACCATGAGTGAACATGTGGGCGACGGAGTGGGAGTTAAAATGGAAACACGGTTAAGGATTATTACCGACGGAGGGCAAATTATATCAGGGGGCGACAGCCTCAAAGTCTCAGCAGCAAATTCCGCAACCATATTCATTACTGCAGCAACTGATTACTCAGGAGAAGATCCTGCAGCTGTTTCAGAATCAAGAATGCAGAGTATTGCAAAACTCCCCTATTCTGAAATCAGGCAGAACCATATTAATGATTACCAGTCTTACTTTAAAAGAGTATCCCTTGAACTTGGATCGGGTGATGGCGGTTACTTCACAACCGATGCAAGGATTACCGCGTTCCAGAATGGCTATAATGATCCTGACCTGATTGAGCTTTATTACCAGTTCGGACGTTATCTCCTGATCAGCAGTTCCAGGCCCGGTGACCTGCCTGCCAACCTTCAGGGAATCTGGGCCGACGGACTTAATCCGCCATGGAGCGCCGACTATCATATAAACATCAACATCCAGATGAACTACTGGCCCGCTGAAATAACAAATCTCGGCGAACTGGCAGTTCCGTTTGCAGATTTCATTGATGCAATGAGACCCAGTGCCCGTAGAACGGCAAAAGAAGTGTACGGATTGAAGGGAATTGTTGCACATTATACAACTGATGTCTGGCATTATACAGAACCTCTTGGAGCTATCGGTTATGGGATGTGGCCGATGGGAATAGCCTGGAGCTGCCAGAATATATGGGACCATTTTTTATTCAGCGGCGACACCTCCTACCTTAAAAACAAAGCTTATCCTGTCATGAGGGAAGCTGCTGAATTCTGCACAGGATGGCTTGTTCCTGATCCCTTAACCGGACTTCTTGTATCGGGACCTTCAATCTCGCCCGAGAACAGTTTCATTATTCCCGGAGGAAACGGCCGTGCCAGCATGGTAATGGGCCCGACAATGGATCACATGATAATCCGCGACCTTCTTCAGAATACAATAAAGGCATCTGAAATATTGGGAACAGACAGGGCGTTCAGGATAAAAATGCAAAAGACGCTTAATAAGCTTACTCCTGTCAGCATTGGCTCAGACGGCAGGATCATGGAGTGGTCGGAGGAATTCGTGGAAGCCGAGCCGGGTCACCGCCATATATCGCATCTGTACGGCCTTCATCCGGGGAACCAGATAACCCGGCAGAAAAATCCCGAACTTATGGAAGCCGCAAGAAAAACAATTGAATATCGTCTCTCACACGGAGGAGGACATACGGGATGGAGCCGCGCCTGGATAATCAATTTCTATGCCCGGCTTAAGGATGGTGAAAAAGCATATGAGAATGTGCTTGAATTACTTAGGAAATCAACTCTTAATAATCTCTTCGACAACCATCCCCCATTCCAGATTGACGGAAATTTCGGGGGCACCGCGGGTATCACCGAGATGCTTCTTCAGAGCCATGCATGTGAAGTCGAATTGCTTCCTGCCCTTCCTTCAGCCTGGGGCAAGGGACATGTCTACGGCCTTATGGCCCGGGGAGGGTTTGAGGTTGACATAGACTGGGAAAACGGCCGTCTCAGACAGGCGAAAATATTGTCAAAGCTTGGCGGTCCGCTCAGGTTAAGCTATAAAGGACAAGCCGTCGAAATTAAATCAACTGAAAAGGGAAAGTCGTATATTTTCAGAGAAACGGACTCAGGATTAAAGAGCGAATAACACTTCATCACAGAAATTGTCTTAAATCAGAAACTAACCGCGAAGGTCGCAAAGGTTTGCACAAAGCACTCAGAGCGCAATATATCAATATATTAGCTTTGCGTTCTTTGCATTAACTTTGCTCACTTTGCGGTTAATGGATTTCTATTTTTTTACATGCTCCCTGAAAAAAACATAATAACATTTGGAAATTCATGTTATTTATTTCTAACTTTGTGTTAGAATTATTTAACTAATACGATTAACCATGAAAAAAGGAATTGCTGTTTTGATTATTGCCCTGCTTGTCCTTATCACAACCGCTTTATGGCTGGCCTCGACAGATGGAGTTCTGAAACCCTATGATGCCCTGTCGTTCGGTGTGATAATAGTTGTTATCGGTTTTGCCTTGTTTTTCGGTTACAAAAGAATAACCAGCGTCCGGCGTGGGGAGCCGGCAGAGGATGAAATGTCTAGAAAGATCATACAGAGAACTGCTGCAGTGTCGTATTACATTTCACTTTATCTTTGGGTCGCCATCCTGTTCATCAAAGACAGGGTCAGCCTCGATACCGAAGAACTTATAGGAGGAGGAATACTAGGGATGGCAATTACTTTCGCCATCTGCTGGATTGTTTTATATTTCAGGGGGATCAGAAATGAATAACCGCATCAGGGAATTCAGGGCAAGATACAATCTTACCCAGGAAGATCTGGCAAAGAAGGTGAATGTCCGCCGGGAGACAATAGTCTTTCTGGAGAAAAACAAATATAATCCTTCACTTAAGCTTGCCCACGATATTGCAAACGTATTTGAATCGAGAATAGAGGATATATTTATTTTCGATTGAACCGATTGTCCAATAAAAAAGTCATGGTCGTTGAAAAAGGCAAATTAAATGAGTTGCCTTTTTCTTTCCATCCTGCAAAATGGTCTATGTTGGCTTTTGCAGGTTAATAATGTATTTTTACAGATATTATTATTTTTCAAACTTTAAGATCTGATGATGAAATTCTACAATCAGGAGATCCCGCAAATTATTGAACTTTTAAGCTCAGATTTAATTTCCGGCCTGAACGATAATGAAGTTAACAACCGTCTTAACGAATATGGCTACAATCAGCTTCAAACAGGAAGAAGAAAGAACTTCTTAAAGATGTTTTTCGAACAGTTTAAAAGCTTCATGATAATTATTCTGCTTATTGCTGCGATCATTTCAGGCATAACCGGAATGATGGAAGGAGAAGGCCTGCTCGATACGTTCGTAATACTCGGCATTCTTGTCCTGAATGCTCTTATCGGGGCTTTTCAGGAAAGAAAAGCCGAGACATCACTTGAAGCTCTCAAGAGCCTTGCCGCTCCTGTCACAAAAGTGTTAAGGAACGGCTCCATCAAGGAAGTACCAACCAGGGAACTTGTCCCCGGTGATATTGTAATTCTTGAAACAGGAGCAGTTGTTCCGGCTGACCTGCGTCTTACCGAAGCAGTGAACCTAAAGATCCAGGAATCATCACTTACCGGCGAATCTGTCCCGGTCGAAAAAAACATATTGCCTTTGCCGGGAGATGATATAGCTCTTGGAGACAGGGTCAATATGGCATTTTCTACAGGAATGGTAACTTATGGACGCGGCCGTGGCATTGTGGTAAAAACCGGTATGAGAACCGAAGTTGGCAAGATCGCCAGCATGCTTAGGGAGACTTCCGACACTGAAACCCCAATGAGCCGGAGGCTTGAACAGCTTGGAAAAATGCTGGGCATGGCAGCCCTGGTCATCTGTGCCATAATTTTTGCTGTTGGTGTTCTCTACGGCAATTCGGTCATGGATATGTTCATGACAGCAGTAAGCCTTGCCGTGGCAGCTATCCCCGAAGGTCTTCCTGCAGTGTCGACTGTGGTGCTTGCCATCGGCGTTCAAAGGATGGTAAAGAGAAATGCAATAATCCGTAATTTGCCCTCGGTCGAGACCCTTGGAAGCGCAACTGTTATATGTTCTGACAAGACCGGGACGCTGACCCAGAATAAAATGACTGTGGTCGAGGCATATGTGAATCACAGGAAAGATATCATAAACAGGTCATCTCCGGCCACCTTGCTTAACCAGGAGGAGGAAAGGCTCCTTGCCATATCTGTATTATGTGCCGATGCTCAGATCAGGACTAATGAGGATGGCAAGTATGAGTTTACCGGAGATCCCACCGAAACTGCCCTTCTCGACTTCGGGACGCTTTACAATATGTACAAGGACGACGTTGAAAAGAAATATCCTAGAATTGCTGAAATCCCTTTCGATTCCGAAAGAAAACGAATGACAACTGTCAACAGGATGTCGGAAAATACGACCAGGATAAATGTCAAGGGCGGGCTTGATGAAGTTCTCAGCGTATGCGACAAGATAATCATTGAAGGCAATGTGAGAGCCATTAATGAGGACGATAAGGCAATGATCCGCCAGGCAAATGAGTTGATGGCCAATTCAGCCCTGAGGGTTCTGGCCATGGCTTACAAGGATATGGCTGAACCACCTCAGAATATACATATAGGTGATATCGAGAATGGCCTGATTTTCATAGGAATGCTTGGCATGATAGATCCTGCCCGTCCGGAGGTGATCGATGCTGTTGGCAAATGCAATAAAGCAGGAATACGCCCTGTTATGATAACGGGCGATCACAAAAGCACTGCCATGGCCATCGCCCGCGAAATAGGAATATACCGGGAAGGAGATCTTGCAATAACCGGCGCTGAACTTGAAAAGATGAGTGAGGATGATTTCAGAGAGAATGTGTCAAAATACTCCGTGTATGCAAGGGTTGCACCTGAACATAAGGTCAGGATAGTAAAGGCATGGCAGTCGGCCGGGGAGGTTGTGGCAATGACCGGCGACGGAGTAAATGATGCTCCGGCGCTGAAACAGGCCGACATAGGAGCTTCCATGGGTATAGTGGGTACTGATGTGGCCAAGGGCGCTTCAGACATGGTCCTTACAGATGACAATTTTGCAACAATAGTATCGGCAGTTGAGGAAGGCCGCAGGATCTACGACAACATATTAAAAGCCATTCAGTTCCTGCTTTCCACCAATGTCGGAGAAATATTCCTTCTGCTTGTGACATCTGTTTTCAACCTGGGAACACCTTTGCTTCCTATACATATTCTCTGGGTAAATCTTGTTACCGACAGTCTCCCGGCACTCGCCCTGAGCGTTGATCCTGCAGAAGATAACATAATGAACCGCAAACCCAGAAATTCCAAAAAGGGCTTCATGACAAACGGAATGATATGGAGGGTTATGTACCAGGGTGTAATGATAGGACTTATTCCGCTGGCAGCATTCATTGTCGGGCTTCATGAGGCAGGTGTAGCCCTCGGCCAGACGATGGCCTTTGCTACCCTCATGTTTGCCCAGCTGGTACATGTGCGTAACCTGCATTCAAATACAAGATCATCCCTTGCGATCAGCCCTTTGAAGAACAAGCCGTTAATTGTTGCAATTGCCTTTTCTGCAGGCCTTGCCCTTCTCGTTCTACTTGTCCCTGCAATACGCGACGCGTTCAGGCTTGTTCCCCTTGACAGGAATCACTGGATCGCAGTAATTCTGATGTCGCTGATCCCGATTGTGGTGGTGGATCTGTTCAAGTTGTTAAAGATCAACACAACCAGGGATGAAAAAAGCGTCTGAAATGCCCCGGGAAAAGAAATTTCTTGGTTTTGGCAGGAACATACTTTTCACCGGAATGACAAGCTTTCTGACCGATACATCGGTCAAAATGGTTTACTCGGTGATGCCAATGTTCCTGATGTCGATCGGAGCATCGAAAACAAGCCTTTCGCTGATTGAAGGCATTGCCGAGAGTACGGCTTCCCTTATAAAGGCATTTTCGGGTTTCTGGAGCGACAGGATCGGCCGGAACAAACCATTCATGATAATAGGTTACGGGTTATCAGCCATTATAATTCCTCTTTACACTTTTGTCGTTTCTCCTCTTCATGTTCTGATTCTGAGATTCATAGAGAGATTCGGAAAAGGAATAAGAACAGCGCCACGCGATTCTCTGATAGCCGGTTCCATAACAGGCGGAGAAAGCGGAAAGAGTTTCGGGCTTCAGAAAGCAATGGACAACAGCGGCGCAATTGCCGGACCTCTGTTTGCATTCGCCATGCTGTCGGCATTCCCTGAAAATTACAGGCTTATTTTTCTTCTGGCGGGAATACCGGCAATACTTGCAATTTTCGTTCTTGTATTCGGGATAAAGGAGGCAAGAAAGAAAAAGGAAGAGCTTTTCACAAAATTTCAATTCAGGGAGTTCCCTTCAAAATATTACTTTTTCCTCACCATTATTTTTGTCTTTACCCTTGGCAATTCAACAGATGCATTGCTCATGGTAAAGGCAAATGATGTAGGTGTTAAGGTAGCCCTTATCCCCCTTGTCTACCTGGTAACAAGCCTTGTCGCAGTTGCCGTGTCAATTCCCGTCGGGGCATTTGCCGACCGTATCGGAAAGGAAAAGATACTCATTGCGGGATTCACGATTTATGCTGTCGTATATTTTGGATTCGGGATCACAACAAGCACAGGCGCAATAGTTGCATTATTCGCGCTGTATGGTCTTTACTCGGCAGCAACCGACAGTATCCAGAAGGCATACATTTCTGATATGATCGACGAGAATAAAAAAGGCACCGGACTTGGAATTTACAACGGGCTGCTTGGTATTACCCTTCTTCCCGCAAGCCTCATAGCAGGTACATTGTACGATAAGGTTAACTCATCAGTACCTTTTTATTTCGGTGCCTCCACCGCGGCATTATCGGCAATACTAATGGCAGTTTACTGCTGTGTTTACAGAAATCATAAATGACATTGAAGAGAACTTGCTCCAAACCTCAATAATATTGTTGAAGCTCTTTCAAAACGTTTCTTATTTGCTAACGGGGTGCAAAGATTTACGCAAAACCTACCCGGCCTTCCCTCAGTGTGGAAGGAAGTCTTCAGATTCAGGCTTTTCCTCTTACACAGATTTTATACAATTAATGAACCATCCCTTCCCCCTTGGGGGAAAAAAGAAAGGGGTCATACAAGATAAATTTCTTAACGAGCCTTCTCCAGGAATTTCTTAAATTTATGTCTTGATTTTTAAGCCGGTCCCATGAAACAGGTTCTGAAATATACAGGTTATATCCTGACCGTACTGATCATTGCATATCTCCTTTATAAATTCTACTATATCATTGTCTGGATCTTTGTGGCAGCTGCCCTGTCGTTCATGGGGGCACCACTTGTAAAGTTCTTCGACAGTTTTCATATCAGAAAAATCAGGATACCCCACGGATTAAGCGCTCTTCTTGCTCTGCTGATTATTGTTCTGATCTTCCTTGGATTAATTGCAGTTTTTGTTCCCCTTATAATCAGTCAGGCCGATACAATATCAAGGATCGATGTTTCGGCTCTTACTCAGAGTCTTGCAGGACCTATGGAATGGCTGAATGAAAAGATCCGGGGACTGGGAGCGCTTCCGGAGGGACAGAGCATACAGGACTTTCTCGTTGAAAAAGTGAAATCAGTTGTGAATGTGGGAAATGTCGGAGGCATGATAAGCAGATTCATCAGCGCCGCAGGGAATATTTTTCTAGGGTTGTTCTCAATAGTTTTCATTGCATTCTTCTTCCTGAAGGACGACACACTTTTCGAAGACACCCTTCTGCTCTTCATCCCGGAAAAAAAACATGCAAGCACGCATAAAGTCATTGAAGAATCAAAGAAGCTGCTTATTCGCTATTACATAGGTGTGATACTGGAACTGATATGTGTAATGACCCTAATTACAGTAGGATTGAAAATTTTCGGGATAAAGAATGCCCTCCTGATAGGATTCTTCGGTGGTATGATGAATATAATCCCATACATCGGTCCATGGATAGGAGCAATTATCGGCATTGTCCTCGGAATTACCTCAACCCTTGCCTTCGGTTCATATAATGAACTTATGCCTGCAGTCCTTAAGCTGGCAGGAGTATTTGCCGTCGTCAATTTCATCGACAACAATATACTCGTCCCCGTCATATATTCAAAAAGCGTCAAATCGCACCCGCTGGAGATCTTCATAGTGATAATTGTAGGAGGCGGCCTGGCAGGAATTGTCGGAATGCTTTTTGCGGTTCCAGTCTATACACTCTTCAGAGTTATTGCAGGTGAATTCTTTCAGCAATTCAGGATTGTTAAGAAAATAACAGAAACAATAAACAAAGATTAAAAATATCATGAATCGACTCAAAGACAGGCTGTTAAGCAGAATAAAATTCATTCTGACAATCTCTCTGGCAATGGTTCTTCTTTATGGCCAGACAGCCAAGGCTGTTGGGCTTTCCGCAGGGGACAATCCACAGGAAAAAACGATGACCAATGCGGAGAAACTTGGTTATCCGGCAGGGAAAAAGGTAATTCTTCTTCACTGCGATGATGCCGGAATGTGCGATGAGGCGAACAAGGCCGTGATGCACTATTTTACAACGGGCGACATACAGTCAGCTGCAGTAATGGTTCCATGTCCGTATGCCGTTCCGCTTGTTGAATGGGCAAAAACTCTGGATTCTCCTGACATTGGTGTTCATCTTACATTGACGAGTGAATGGAAAACATATCGCTGGGGACCTGTCAGCGATCAGTCGAAAGTTCCCGGACTTATCGATCCTGAAGGCAAGATGTGGCGTGATGTTCCTGATGTTGTGACTCATGCTTCACCCTCAGAAATTGAAACAGAGGTAAGGGCTCAGATAGATAAGGTTATCGGCCTTGGATACAGGCCATCACATATCGACACCCATATGGGTACCCTTTACGGATCGCCTGATTACCTAAAAATATTCCTGAAGCTGGCTGTAGAATATGACATCCCGGCAAATGCGCTTGATGTTTCGGATAAGGAGATAGCTGAAAACTTCAGGCAGCAGGGTTATCCTATAACCACCGAAGTTGTTGACCTGCTGAATAATTATCCCTTGCCGAAACTTGATAATTTTTCGAGTGTCCCTGATGGGAAAACCTATGAAGCCAAAAGGGAGAACTTCTTTAATCTTGTCAGGTCGCTGAAACCCGGGATTACGGAAATAATCTTTCACCCGTCAGTGGAAACGGAAAACCTTAAAACCATAACAGGATCATGGCAACAGCGTGTATGGGAAGCCAGACTGTTTTCTGATCCCGTTGTAAAAAAGTTCTTCATTGAAAATGATATAATCATAACCACCTGGAGGGAGATCATGAAACGCCGTCAGGGCTGACCGGTGATAAGATATTCCCTGAAGAACTCCTCCATTTTTTCCTGGCAGAATATGTTGACTCTGCTGACAATATCCATTGTATGGGGCCACAGAGGAAGGCGGTAATATGTACAGGGGATGCCAAGAGAGTCGAGGCGTTTTTTAAAATCATCAGACTGGCTTATGGGAACGAGCCTGTCGGACGTGCCGTGAAGAATCAGGACAGGAGGGTCATTCTTGTCAAGATATTTTACAGGAGATGCATCTGAGTAAAGACCGGGCGATTCTGCATATGAATGTCCAATAAATGCAGTCACAAGAGGATGGGATCTGGCATATTCCGTTGTAAGGTCGACCGGTCCGTAAATATCCACAACTGCTTTTACCCGGTGACTTTTGTTATTTATGGACAATGAGGAAGTGTCATCAGTGTACCCGTTCTTCTTCCATCCTAAACCGGCAAGTGCAGCCAGGTGGCCTCCTGCTGATCCGCCTATCAGCGCTATCCTTTCAGGATCATACCCGTATTTGTCATGGTTGTCAATAAACCAACCCACTGCATCAGTTATATCTTCGATGCAGGCAGGATAAACACTGTCGGCCAGAAGTCTGTACGAAACTGTTGCCGTGACATATCCTTTTTGTGCAAAAGGGATCAGATAAACAAGGTAATCTGAACGTTTTCCGCTTTTCCAGGCTCCGCCATGAATGAAAATCAGCAACGGAGCAGGTTCATTAAGTTTGCGCGGCCTGAAAATGTCGAGCTGAAGTGATTTCCCGTCAATGTTCTTGTATTCAATGTCCCTGAACTCTTCAATGTCAGGGGGAATCTCAGGAGAAGTGTCGACAAGTTTTTCCAGGCCTGTCCATATCGCAATATAGACTGGTGCCATGAAATGATAACCTACAGGAGGCTTACCGGGACTTAGGGCTGACCATGCAACCGGAAATACAACCATAAAAACGCCGGCGGCAAGGACGGCAATTAAAGTGCGGATCAGATATTTTTTCATTTTGTTTTTCATAAAGGATAATCTGATTAATGATTATGGTTTGTTTTTCTTGGTATGTTTCAAGTACTAATTTACCGAAAAAGAAAATAATCCTGCAAAACCTGTTCTGATCCTTTTCGAAACGAAAGAAAATATAATTTTACTTGGCAATTCAGTGACAATTATACTTTTTGCCCGTCTTTAGCTAAACTTGAACTTACTGATCAGAAAATATGGGTAAAAACAAAACGGCAGTTATAATCGGTGCAGGAATAGGAGGATTGACCACTGCCGTTTATCTTGCAAGGGAAGGATACAAAGTCAGGGTTTATGAAAAGAACCCTTCTCCCGGGGGCCGCTGCGGTCAGATAAAAAGGGATGGATACAGGTTCGATCTTGGTGCAACAATGGTCTTGATGCCGGGTATTTATCATGAGGTTTTCAAATCATTGAATATAAAACTTGAAGAAGGAAAGGATTTAATTCCTCTTGAGAATCTTTACAGGATCTGGTTTGACAACAATTCATTCCTTGATTTTACAACCGATAATGCAAGGATGAAGGAGCAGCTCGAAAAGACGGAACCGGGCAGCTATCAGAATTACAGGAAGTACATAGCTAAGGGCTATGAAATATTTACCTCAAGCATGACGAATCTGATCGACAGAAATTTTTACAACCTGTTTCAGCTAGTCAATTTCCGGAACATACCGTTTCTTTTCAGGATAAAGGCATTTACTCCTCATTTTGACTATGCACGGAAGTACTTCCGCCATCCTCATCTTCTTATGGCATTTACATTTCAGAATATATATGTGGGACAAAGTCCTTTTAACTCCCCCGCACTTTTTTCAATGGTGCCGGCAGCAGAACTGACTGAAGGAAGCTTTTTCCCGTCGGCAGGAGGACTTTTTTCAATTCCTGAAAAGCTGTACAATGCCGCATCAGAGTCGGGTGTTGAATTCAATTTCAGCAGTCCGGTGAAAAAGATAATGCCGGAAGGGAATAAAGCCGGCGGGATAGAACTTGACGACGGTACAGTGGTCAATGCGGATATTATTGTTGCCAATGCCGATCTGCCTTATGTTTACCGGGAACTGTTGCCCGGAAAAAGAATGTCGAAACATCTGGATAGTCTTAAATACTCATGCTCGGCAATCTGTTTTCACTGGGGAATGGATAAAACATATCCTTTTCTTGATCATCACAATGTGTTTTTATCAGATGGATTCAGGGAGGGCCTCGACAGGATCTTCAGGGATAAATCGGTAAGTGATGTCCCGAGCTTTTATGTTCATGCACCGGCCAGGAGTGACCCTTCGGCGGCTCCTGAAGGATGCGACGCATTGTCTGTAATTGTTGCAGCCGGGCATCTTGATCCCAGGTTCAGGCAGGAATGGGATGAAATTGTAAGAAGAACACGGAAATCAGTAATTTCGCGGCTGAAAAAGCTGGGACTTGAAGATTTTGAGGAACATATCAAGACCGAAATATGCCTGACTCCCGCG
Source organism: Bacteroidales bacterium (assembly GCA_012517605.1). Taxonomy (GTDB): domain Bacteria; phylum Bacteroidota; class Bacteroidia; order Bacteroidales; family VadinHA17; genus LD21. Next base: position 25,284 of record JAAYUS010000124.1, on the reverse strand, counting down.
GACTGGCAGAATATATGCAATATATCAAGAGGATCTGTCTTCGGAAGCCTTGGCCACAATATTCTTCAGATGGGCTATTTCCGTCCCCATAACCGCCATGACAAATACCTTAACGTTTATTTTGTCGGAGGCAGCACCCATCCGGGCAATGGCATACCCAATGTCCTTATTTCAGCTAAATTGGTTTCAGAGAGAATTCTTAAAGAAACACACAAATAAATCCCGATTAAAGTGTCAACCAACTCAAAAGGAAATAATTTCAAAGAGATTTTCGATTCAATTGATTTTACAGGAATCCTGGATCATCCGAATATTTTGATTGCTGCAAAATTCTGGGATGAGGAAAGATATTGCGCCGCAAAGACATGCTATAAATTCATGCGTACAATTGATGACCTCATCGACAATTATAAAGCAGCAAACAGAAGCATCATGCCCTCAGACAGAAAGGAGTTTGTCGCGGATGTTAATGAGTGGCTTAAAATGATTATAATCACAGACGACTGTAATCCTGATAAAATTGAGCTTATCAAGACAATTGAAAGGTTCAGGATCCCTTTGTGGCCCATTGAAGATTTTGCAAAGTCGATGATCTATGATATCAACAATGACGGATTTCCGACATTGAACGATTTCATTGAATACTCAAAAGGGGCATCGGTTGCACCGGCATCAATTTTTGTCCATCTCACCGGAATAACAAAGAACGGCGAAACATACGAAGAGCCGTCCTTTGACGTCAGGGAAGCTGCAACTCCCTGCGCCATGTTCAGTTATCTTGTTCATATTATAAGAGATTTTCAGAAGGATCAGTTCAATAACCTTAATTATTTTGCTGATGAACTTGTTGCAAAGTACGGGCTTACCCGGAAAGTTCTCAGGAACATTGCACAGGGCAGTCCGGTAACAGATGGATTCAGGAATCTGATAAGGGAATATTATGAACTGGCGGACGAGTACAGAAAGAAAACACTTATAATAATAGAAGACATAAAGCCAAAGATGGAACCACGCTACCAGCTAAGCCTCGAGATCATTTTCCGGCTGTATCTGATGGTTTTTGAAAGGATAAACCCTGAAAGAGGAAATTTCTCCACATATGAGCTCAACCCTTCCCCTGAAGAGACCAGACGGAGAGTTTGGGAAACAATTGAAAAATTCAGTTAATGAAATCCGGTTGTATTAAGTTGAATAAGCATATTAAAATTACCTGAACAATGGGAAGATATGTCAACACCCATCTGATAAAGGATGAATCGGTGGTATTTGAGACTAAATATCACTGGGTTATCTTTCTTACTTTGCGGTCACTCTTTACACTGACCATAGCCCCGATGCTCCAGAGAGCACTTTCTGAATTTGTAATTACCAACAGAAGGATAATTATAAAAACAGGATTTATTGCCCGCAGCACTTTTGAAATGAATCTTTCAAAAATAGAAAGTGTAAATGTCGATCAGAGTGTGGCCGGAAGGATCTTTAATTTCGGTTCAATTACAATTATCGGAACCGGAGGTACCCGGGAAACCTTTCATAATATCTCAAAACCACTAAGCTTCAGGAAAGCTTTTCAGGAACTTTGTTAATATTTTAACATTTTTTAACATTCACTTTTAAAATATTGCATATCAAGTATATATACCTATTCTGATATGCTGTTTTTACTATATTTGTCCGCTATTTATTGTTTTTTCACGAACATATTTCGTCATTTTCATGTTTACTGTTCAAAATAAGTAACCAATTAAAAATAGAATAAAATGAAAAAGACGACTCTCTTAACAAGCCTTGCAGTGATAATGGGATTATTTATCCTGACATCCTGTGAAAAAGACAATGATGAAATGACTACCGTGAAAGATATGACAGTAGCGGAGTATGTGTCTTATGATCCTAACTTTTCAATTCTTCTCCAGGCTCTTTACAAAGCCGATCTGGCAAACGTACTTCAGGGAGAAGGTAATTTTACGGTGTTTGCCCCTACCAATGATGCCTTCAATGCTTTGTTCACACAGCTAGGAGTAAGCGGAATTTCAGATCTGTCCAAAGAAACTCTCACACCTATTCTTCTTTATCATGTGTTAGGAGAAGAGAAGAAAGCTGCTTCACTCTCAGATGGCTATATTAATACTCTGAGTCCAGCCCAGACCAGTTATGCAAGTCTGAAGATCAGCACCATGGGTGGTGTAAAGCTAAATAAGGATATAAATGTCGTAGCAGCCGACGTTGACGTGAAGAACGGCGTGATACATGCAATTGACAAGGTCCTTCTTCCACCAACAGTTGTTGACATTGCACTTGCCAACGAATCATTCAGCATTCTTGTACAGGCTGTTGTAAAAGCAGGTCTTGTCGAAACCCTCAGCGGAGCAGGTCCTTTTACAATATTTGCCCCGACAAACGCCGCATTCGAAAAACTCTTTACCACACTTGGCATATCTGGGATAAATGACCTGACAGCTGCTCAGCTCATTCCTGTGCTTACCTACCATGTAGTCAGTGGAAATGTAAGATCGAACCAGCTTTCGGCAGGACCGGTTGCAACCTTAAACGGCAACATTAATGTAACTCTGAGCCCATCTCCTGCAATCAACAGCACCAGCAAAATCATTGCTACCGATGTACAGGCATCAAACGGAGTGATACATGTAATTGACGAAGTCCTTTTACCGGCTGAATAATACCATACTAATTTAATAGGGAGGGCTGGTAAAAAGACCTCCCTGTTCAACCGCTAAGGGGATCGCAAAGCTTCATCTGTAAAATCACAAAGTTGATATTTTCTATATCCCGACTTTGAGTACTTTGCTGAGCTTCGCGTTCCCTTAGCGGTTTTATATTTTCTGCTGATAATCGGGATTCTCTTTGCCCAGATTAACATATCATTTTGATTTTCATTATTTTTAAATAAAACTTTCGGGCTATGGAATATTATACCCTGAATGATCTGGAACGACTGACCGGAATAAAACCTGACACAATCCGGATCTGGGAAAAAAGATACGGCCTGACCATCCCCGGGCGTACCTCCACTAACAGGAGAAGGTATTCAGATGAAGACCTCCGTAAATTACTTAACATATCCGTTCTGCTGAAGAGCGGCTACAGGATATCACAGATAGCCGAAATGTCAGTTAATGACCTGGATTCAAACACAGCCAACGTTTTACTTACAAAAACAAAAAATGATGATTTCATTCTATTACTTTTATCAGCAATGACAAAGTTTGATGAAGTTGCGGTAAATGAGATCCTCCTTAAGGCAGTGATTATGTTTGGCGTTGAAAAAACATTCTCAGATATCGTTTTCCCATTTCTTGACCGCGTGGGGATGATGTGGCATACGGGAATGATAAATATCGGCTCGGAACACTTCATTTCAAACATCTTCAGGAGAAGGCTCATCGCCGCATTCGATAACCTGAACGAACCTCCGGTTGATGGTAGCAAAAAAGTAATGCTGTTCCTCCCGGAAAAAGAACTTCATGAACTGGGATTATTATATTATGCTTATATAACCCGCAAGGAGGGTCACAGAGTACTTTATCTGGGCCAGTCAACCCCTCTTCTGGCTGCAACGGAGTCAGCCCGTGTATGGGATCCTGATATTATTATTACAGGTGTTCTTTCTGTGCTCCCAATTGCTGATCCGGACTTATTTCTAAAGGAATTAAGAAATGCCTTCCAAAGTAAAAGAATAATCGTTGCCGGCGCCCTTGCAGATATGGCGGAAAAAAGAAAACAATATCACTTAAATATATGCAGGAACGAAAGTGATCTCAGAAAACTGCTCAAAGTTAAATAATCAAATTTAAGCAGGTTCTTTTCTGAAAAAACTCCAGACTGTGACAAAGGCTACCACAAACATTGCAATCAAAGCCGCGATGAATATTGTTCTGTGGTCATCCTGTCTTTTAATGGCAATGCCGATAAAAGCCCAGATTACAGCTAATCCTGTAAATGGATTGTCAATCCGGAACATTGCCACGGAAGCGATAAGGGTCCCTGCAAAAATCATTACTATTGTCCAAATCTCCTGTGAGATATTAAATCCGTTCCATCCGTAATATACAAGCAATGCAGTAACATTGGCTATTGTGGCAATGCATATCCATCCAAGATAAATCCCGAAAGATGCCTTTATAATTCCATACGGCAATTTATTGATTGTCAGTCCGATATAAATAAGGGTCAAAAGAAGTCCGGCCATTACAAGTAGTGAGAGAGGCAGTTTCCCGTAATGCCAGAAGACAATCCACAAAGCATTCAGAATGCATGATATTGCAAAGAGCCATCCTATTTCAGCCGACGCCTCTTTCCCCCTGGCTGTGAACTGAAAAACAGTGAAGATCAGGAGCAGAATGTAGATCACCCCCCAGATCGAAAATGTGATCCCTGCAGGTACAAACAGATTGGGAAAGGAGTCAGACAGTTCGCCTGTTGTCTTGTTATTAAGCGGAAGGGCATTTGCCAGGTAATTCATTACCAGCATCATCACAAAAAACAGAACATTAAAGTATTTTACCATGGCTTCGGGTATTAAGGTAAGATAAAACAGTTTCTATTTGTAATGTTCGTCTGCTGAATTCAGAACCAGAAATCCATCAGGCATCGGAGATTTGACCGTAATCTTAATTCCCTTCACAGGATGGGGAAATGAAAGCGAAAACGCATGGAGCCTGATCCTGCGGATATACTTATCTGAAGCTCCGTATTTGCGGTCACCGATGATAGGGCAGCCAATGTCGGCAAGGTGAACCCTTATCTGATTCTTTCTTCCGGTTTCGGTAGTTACGTCAAGCAGGGCATTTTCTCCGATGACTTTAATTACTTTGTATGATGTTACTGAATATTTTGCATTTTCAGATTTAGCCGTTGAATGGACTTTTTGTTTATTGTCTTCAACAAGCCAGCTTCTGACAGTGTCCTGTTCTTTCACGGGGACTCCCTCAACAAAAGCATAATAATGTTTTTCGGTCTCCTTCCAGTTTTCCTTAAGAGTGTCCATCGCTTTTTCTGACTTTGCAAAAAGAAGGACGCCCGACACTTCCTTGTCGAGCCTGTGAACAACATAAGCCCTGACATTCCCCCTGGACGCATCCCTCAATGCGCTGCTTACAGCACTTACTATATCTGCGCTTCCGTCCATACTTGATGTCGAATAACCGGCAGGCTTATCCACGGCTATGACTGTTTCATCTTCATAAAGAACCGGAAAAGGAAGGAAATCTGATGCTTTAATTCCCTTATGTGATGATATTTCAACAGTATCACCCTTATTCAGCCTGAAGGAATGAAGCGTTACCGTCAGGTCGTTAACCCTTACGGAGCCGTTTTGAAGGAGTTTCTTTATTCTTGTCCTTGGCGAATCGGGATATTTTTCCTTGAGGAACTCGAATAAAGTGTATGTTTTATTTACTGTTGTCTTCAACCTGTTTAAATTTAATAACTCCTTAATTTATTGTATTTCTTTGCGTTACTTTGTGATATCCTTCGAGGTCTTTGTGGTAAAATTTTTAACCGCAAACGCTAATGATTTCGCATAGGGTTCGCAAAGGGTTCACAAAGTTTATGAATTTTAAAAGTCAAATAGCATAAAGTGAAATTTCAATCTCAATGTGCCGGTCGAAATGTAAATGTCCATTCAGTTCTCTCAAATATAATCCAAATCGGGTCAAAAAAATATATTTACAAGTAATTTCTTATTATTTAGCATATTAGAGAACAATAAAACTTATTAAAATCCGATTAAACAGCTTATGGCATAAGTTTTGACATATTGTAATTGTAAACAAGTTCTTCAAATAACAAAAGTCATGAAACGATTCTTAATCTCCTCGATCTTAGCAGCGATAGTTGCAACCGGGACAGCAATGATGCCTCAGGACTATCCGGATGAATATCTGGGTCTGCCGGGTGATAATTTCAATCTTTATGCAGTAATGAAATTGTTCCAGGAATCTGAAACCCTTGAAGGGTTTGAAAGGAGCCTGAACGATGAGAACACCAGGATCAACAATCTTGACCTGAATAACGATAATTACATCGATTATATAAAGGTCCTTGACTATGTTGACGGGAATGTTCATACAATAGTGCTTCAGGCAGTTCTCGACAGGAACGAAAGTCAGGACGTAGCCGTATTCACCGTTCAGCGTCTCCGCGACGGATCGGTACAGATACAGCTTGTAGGTGACGAAGCACTTTACGGAAGGAATTACATTATAGAACCCTATTATGCCGAAACACCCAATCCCGGTTATACCGGAAGGGCAAACAGGTACAATACTACAGTTGTAAGGACCACTTACGTTGAAGTTTCGGCATGGCCTGTAATAAGGTTCATATACATGCCCAACTATGTAGTATGGCGCTCCTCCTGGTACTGGGGATACTACCCTGTATACTGGAACCCTTGGCGTCCCTACTACTGGCATTACTACTACGGATATCACTACCACTGGTTCCCTGAATACTACGGTCATTTCCACAGATATGACCGGCACAGATGGGATGGATGGGACAGATATTACTACAGGGACAAAAGGGTTTACTCGAGAAACGTCGTCCTCAATATAAATGAAGGAAGGTACAAAACTACCTACTCCCGTCCCGAACAGAGAAAAGAAGGGGAAGCTCTCTATGCAAAGGTACACCCTGAAAGGGCAGCCACCATGTCGACTTCAGGCAACAGAAGATCAGCAGCAGGGGTTTCCTCATCGAGACAGAGCAATGGTTCAGCAGGCACCTCAACCCGCAGGTCGTCAGGAACGGTTAACAACGGCAATGCAACGGGCCGCACCCAGCAGGGCCAGGCAGCAGGTGCTAACCGCAGATCATCAGGTACAATGAACAACGGCAATTCAAGCGGCCGCAGCCAGGAAGGTCAGCCGGCAGGTACAACCCGCAGATCGTCAACAACGGTTAACAAGAACAGGACTAACAGTCCTTCAGACAACCAGAGTACAGGAACTGTGCGCAGGTCCTCAACGACAACCGGAAATGAAAGACCCGGCCCGAATTCATCTGCAGGCCAGGATAACGGTAACATGAGCCGGTCATCATCAGGGTCGGGCAACGGAACCGTAAACAGGTCGACCACCACTGTCAACAGCAGGGCAAACAACGGATCCGAAGCTTCGAGAACAACCGTTACCAACAGAAGATCGGCAGAAACTGTAGTAAGGTCAGCGCCCGAACCAGGATCCCGGTCCTCAGCTACAAGGGTTGAGTCATCAAGATCTTCTTCAAGGCAGGAGTCATCATCGGCCCCCCAGGCCCGCAGAAGTTCTGAAAGAGCTCCTAAAGAGACTGTGATGAGACAGAGTACGAAAAGCAGCAGCAAAAGCAGCGGTAAAAGCAAGGAATCGGAAAGCAGTTCTTCACGCAGGAAATAAAGAATCGTAACGTTAAGCATATAAACAACAGGAGGCATCCCGCAAGGATGCCTCCTTTATTTTGCACTATTTTCCCTGCTATATTTCCCTGCTATATGCAATCAATGATTGAGATATGTGAAATTTTCAATATGCCATGCATAAATCTGCAAAATCCTTTGTATTTTAAACCCTGTTTTCAATCCTTATTCTTTGAATCTTACGGTCGTTGTTACCGATTTATTTGTGTACGTATTATTCATAGAGCCTGAAAGGAAATGCGCAAATATTTTGACATCGGATCCATAATAGTTATTCTGATTACTTTAATGCTTTTTGTACTGGCCCTTTTTACAAAAGGCCTCACCCATGATATACTTCTCGAAGCCGGAATACTTCTGGTTTCGGTAAAACTGATAATGATGGCTTACAGGAACAATGTTTTCTATAAGGACATAATTGAAGAACTGAAAAAATTAAACCAAAGGCTAAACAAAAGCAATTGAATAATTGTTAACAACCTGGTTGCCTGAAAATTTGTATGACTGACCCTTACAGTGAAATATCATATAGGACCAGTACACTCTTAACAAGTTCCTACAGCACATCATTTTCAAGCGCTGTAAGGCTTCTTGACAGGGAGACGCAGGATGCCATCTATGGCATTTACGGCTTCGTGCGTCTTGCCGATGAAATTGTAGATACTTTTCATGCTTTTAACAAGGAAGACCTGCTTCAGAAATTTGAGAACGATTATTATCACGCTGTTGAGAAGGGAATCAGCCTGAATCCTGTATTGAATTCATTTCAGCTTACTGTAAGAAAATACAATATCTCAGACGATCTTATTCAGGCTTTTCTGAAAAGCATGAAAACCGACCTCATTAAACAAAGCCATAAAACCAAGGATGAGACTGATGATTACATCTATGGTTCCGCCGAAGTTGTAGGCCTTATGTGCCTTAAAGTTTTTGTAAGGGGAGATGAGCTACTTTACAGGGAACTGGAAGAACCAGCCAGAAAACTCGGGGCCGCATTTCAGAAGGTCAACTTCCTCCGTGATATAAAAGACGACTTGGAGATTCTTAACAGGCAGTATTTTCACCAATCCTTTGAAAACGGATTTAACGACGATGTTAAAGCAAAGATAGTTGATGAGGTTGAAAGTGATTTTCAATCCTCATTATACGGGATCGAAAAACTGCCAGGGAATGTTAAAACAGGAGTTCTTACAGCTTACTTTTATTACAGGAACCTCCTTAAAATAATAAGGAGGACGCCGGCAAAGGAACTGATGAAAAAACGGGTCAGGGTACCTGATGCGGTAAAAATGCTTTTGCTTATCAGGGCACTTATAGTATCGAAGCTCGGAATGCCTTTAATCAGCCGGAACTGAAATCACATGCTATGACAGAACCATTGGTAATACTTGTCGATGAAAACGATAATCCGAAAGGAGTTGCAGGGAAAATGGAAGCACATAAAAAGGCACTTCTTCACCGGGCTGTATCAGTGTTCATCATAAATCCGGAAGGCAAATGGATACTGCAGAGACGTGCCCTGGACAAATACCATTCAAAAGGGCTCTGGACAAATTCCTGCTGTACCCATCCCCATCCCGGAGAATCATCAACAGATGCCGCCCACAGGCGGCTCAGAGAGGAAATGGGCCTCGAATGTGATCTCAGGGAACTGTTTGCTTTTACCTACATTGAAAAACTTGACAATGACCTTACAGAGCATGAATTTGATCATGTGTTTCTGGGTATAACAGCCATGGAGCCTGTTATAAACACTGAAGAGGTCGAGGAATGGGAAGCTGTGTCATTCGATGAGCTTCATAAAGACATCCGGGAGAACCCCGATGATTATACATATTGGTTTAAAATGATCTATGAAAGGGTGAATTCACACATTTCTGAAAACAAACTCCTACCGGAATGATATTGACTCTGATACTCATCATTGCTGCCGCATTTGCATTTATGGAATTCGTTGCATGGTCGAACCATAAATATGTAATGCATGGCTTCCTGTGGCCTCTTCACAAGGATCATCATCTTACGGATATAGCAGGGAAACCTGTTTTGCAGAAAAACGACCTTTTTTTCCTGATATACGCCATACCGGCCATAGTGCTTATTATATGGGGTTTTTCGGCAGGCAATCCATACATGATATCTGCAGGAGCAGGCATAACTCTTTACGGCATAACATATTTCATTTTCCATGATGTGGTTTATCATCACAGGCTGCCTTTTTTCAGGAATCCGAAAAATTCGTATGTCAAAGCCATAATAAAGGCTCATGATGCACATCACCGGCCAAAGAACAGGACAGATTTCAATAATTTCGGGCTTCTTGTTTTCAGCAAAAGATATTTCAACTGAAAGCCATGCCGTTGTATCTTGCCCTTGTGCTGGCTTCCATAAGCATCCCCTTATTGCTTAGCTTCGACAGAAAAGTGGCTTTTTACAGATACTGGCCTGCACTTTTCCCATCCATAATTATCACAGGAGTCTTCTTTGCTGCATTCGACAGTTTTTTTGCAGCAAAAGGAATATGGGGATTCAATCCGCGCTATCATACCGGCATCGTTTTAGCTCATCTGCCTCTCGAGGAGTGGCTTTTCTTCATCCTTATCCCATATTCGAGCATTTTTATCCATTTCGTTCTGAAAGCCTATTTCCCGGGCATGGGACTTAAGGATAAAACAACACGAACAATTACATTTGCCCTTATATTTATCCAGGCAGCAGTCATCATGGCAGAACACGACAAAGCATATTCAGTCACATATTTTTCACTTATGATGCTTGTCCTTATGATTTCACTATTTCATAAACGGAAACTTTTAAATGAATTTTATTTATCGTTCCTTGTTATACTAATCCCTTTCATCATTGTCAACGGGATACTCACGGGAAGCCTTATCGAAGGAGAGGTTGTATGGTATAATGAGGCTGAGATAACAGGCATCAGGTTGATTACAATCCCTGTCGAGGATTTTGCATATGGATTCAGCCTGATATTCATTAACCTACTGCTTATGGATTATTTTCAGAAACTGATAAGTACCCGGAAAAATAAATAGAATTGGATATCACTACAGCTCAGATAAAGAAATATGTTGACGAAAGAACCGGTATCTCTAAAGTTCTTCTGATTGTCTTTTTTGCTGTGGGCGTTGCTGGTACAGCCGTTGATCTTACGCGTGACATTTTTATTTCACTGACTCCTCTTGCCCTGCTGCTTTGCTTTGCAGCTATCATTTCATATCACCGGTCTGAAAACTCCGGAAAGGATGCAATTGTGTTTGGTGCAATTCTGCTTGCAGGCTTTTTTGTGGAAACTGCAGGAGTTAATACCGGCAGGATATTCGGAAATTATGAATACGGAAACGGCCTCGGTTTGAAAATATTCAATACCCCGCTGCTTATAGGAGTGAACTGGTTGATTCTTACATACTGCACTGCAATTGTCGCTGATAAATTATCAGTTCCCGGGGTTTTGAAAATACCAGCTGCCTCAGCATTAATGGTGTTGTATGACCTGATCATGGAGCAGATGGCCCCGATAATGAGGATGTGGAGTTTTGAGGATGGCATCCCCGCTCAGAATTATATCATGTGGTTTGTTTTTGCCCTGATATTTCATACTGTGATTAAAATTGCCGGCCTGCGTTTCTCGAACAGGATAGCAACGTTTATATTTATCATCCAGGGTTCCTTTTTCCTGATCCTTTATTTGATCTTCAGATTTATTCAATGATATACAAAGCTTCACATAACAAACTCATATATGCCTTTTTCAGATTATACACCTGCCTGAAAATAAAAAGGAACTTCCACGGGGTAAGGATCAAAGGTGAATTCACCGACAGGGGACTGCCTGTTTTGATCATTTCAAACCATTTCAGCTGGTGGGACGGCTTCTGGGCAGAATATCTCAATATGAAAGTGTTCAAACGGAAATTCTATTTCATGATGCTCGAGGAGCAGCTGAAAAAGCATATGTTCTTCAACAAAACAGGAGGTTACTCGGTTAAGAAAGGCTCATCATCAGTTATAGAATCGCTCAATTATACTGCCGAACTCCTTGCAAACCCAGGGAATCTCGTACTTATGTTCCCACAGGGAAGATTCGATTCAATGCATAATCACAACATCAGGTTTGAAAAAGGGGTTGGTTATGTACTTGGCAGAGTGCAGAATACGATCCATATAATCTTTGTGGCAAATTTTATAGAGTATTTTTCGGAAGAAAAACCCGGATTGATAATCCATTTCACTGAATTTTCAGGGAATGAGCTTTCCACGGCAAACCTTGAGAAAGAATACAACACTTTCTTTTCAGCCTGCAGGGCTGACAATATCAGACTTGCCCTGAAATGATGACCATACTTGCATATATTGTCATCAGTTTTGCTTTTATTCAGCTGCTTGTCTCAGCCGTCAATCTGATTTTTGAGACTTATCTTCCCGCCGAAGGCAAAAAAGACGGACCTCTCGTTTCTGTTCTGATTCCTGCCCGGAATGAAGAAGAAAATATCGGGAACATTCTTGATGATCTTCTTGCACAGGAATACAGGAATATTGAGGTTATAGTCTTTGACGATCAGTCGGATGACAGAACTCCTGAAATTGTAACATTATATACAATCCGCGAAAAAAAAATAAGTTTAATCGATTCGGCAGGACTCCCTGAAGGTTGGCTGGGAAAGAATTATGCCTGTCATTCCCTCGCACAAAGTGCAAAAGGTGAATATTTCCTTTTTCTCGACGCCGATGTCAGAATATCCGGAAATGTAATTGGAAGGGCAGTATCCTTCTCGGATAAAAAGCGTCTCGACCTTATCTCCTCTTTCCCGCGGCAGCTTATTGAAACACCTGGCGAAATGATTACTGTTCCGGTAATGAACTATATACTTGTTTCACTGCTTCCACTGGTCCTTGTAAGAAGTACACGTTTCATCTCGCTGTCGGCAGCAAACGGTCAGTTCATGTTTTTCAGGGCAGGCGCCTACAAGGAACTCATGCCTCATGAAAAGGTAAGGAACAACATGGTTGAGGACATCCACATTGCAAGAATGTTCAAAAAAGCCGGGAAAAATGTTTCCTGTTTGCTTGGTGACAATGACCTTTCGTGCAGGATGTACAGAGGTTTCCGGGATGCGGTAAATGGGTTTTCAAAAAACGTGATAGCTTTTTTCGGCAATTCGTTCCTTCTGGCTGTGCTGTTTTTCCTTGTTACAACCTTTGGTTTCCTTGCAGTACTGGCCTCAATGCCGTTAAGCATTTTTGCAGCATATGTTGTGGCCTGTATCACTGCAAGGATCATTATTTCCGTTGCCAGCAGACAGAATGTGTTTTACAATTTGCTTTTAATTATACCTTTACAATTTTCACTGGGACTTTTTATTTACAGGGCATCCATAAACAAAATATTCAGGAGATTTCAATGGAAGGGGCGAAATTTAGGCTGATCCAGTCAGTAATTTTCATAATGGCATTTCTGCCTGTTAAAGCTGATTACGGATCGGAGATTTATTCTGCATACATAAACAACAGGATGGACAGGTGGAAAACAGTCATTGACAGGATGGCTGCAATGCCTGACAAGGATAATGCTTTGCTCCTTGAACTTGTCAACTATCAGTACGGATATATCGGCTATTGCATCGGGTTTGAAAGAAAGGATGAAGCAAGGAAATATCTTTCAGTTGCTCAGGCGAATCTTGAAATTCTTGAAAAACGCGGATACATGCTTTCGATGGTTAGCGCATATAAATCGGCATTTTATGGCTTCAGGATCGGACTTAATCCTGTCACTGCACCCGTCAACGGGAAAAAAAGCATGGAAAATGCAAAGACCGCCCTTAAACTTGATCCTTCAAATTACCTTGCATATGTCCAGCATGGAAATATAGAATTTTACATGCCTGCTGCATTCGGAGGATCGAAAAAAGAAGCCCTTGAATTCTACCTCAAGGCAAAAGAGGTACTTGAAAAGAACCCTGATTCATTGAAAGGCGACTGGAATTATATGAGCCTTATGATTTTAATAGGCCAGACCTACACCTATCTGAAAGAATATGACAAGGCAAAAAAGACATATGAAAATATCCTGCAGATCGAACCGGGATTTTTATATGTGAAGGATGACCTGTATCCCAAATTGTTGGCAAAAATGAAAAACTGAAACATATGGCTAAAAACGTTTTGATAGCCGGCGCCGGATTGGCAGGTCTGGCAACTGCCCTTAGGCTTTCGAAAAAAGGCTACCGGGTTGAAATTGTTGAAAAAAACGATAATGCAGGAGGAAGGCTAAACCAGCTTAAAAAGGACGGATTTACCTTCGATACGGGTCCCAGCTTTTTCAGCATGTCGTACGAATTCACAAACTTTGCAAAGGAATGCAATATCAGGCTGCCCTTTGAATATTACGAGCTTGATCCCTTATACTCGGTCACTTTCAGAAAGAATGACTTTCCCTATCATCTTTATAAGGATATAAGTAAACTTGCCGCCCAGTTCAGTGAAACAGAACCAGATTTTGAACAGGGCATGAGAAAGTATCTTGACAAATGCAGGAGGCTCTACCACGACACCAACATAGTCATTAAAAGTAATTATGATTCATTGCTTGACTATCTGCTTACCCTGATGAAAGTGAATCCAGTGCACCTGCCTGTCATTTTCAGGAATTTCTGGCAGCAGGTTTCCCATTATGTTAAATCAAACGACGCCCGCGAAATCCTGTCTCTTGTTGCTTTTTTCCTCGGCAAGACTCCTTTCGATACTGCAGCAGTTTACACCCTGCTTTCATATACCGAATTCATGCACGATGGATATTACAATGTCGTAGGGGGTATGTACAAAATCGTTGAAGGTATTGTTGAAGAGCTTGAAAAGGAAAATGTAAAAATACACTACAATACTGAGATAGTTGATTTCATTGCTGAAGGAAGAACCCTGAAGTACCTTGTCGACAAGAATGGCAGGAAATGGGGGTCTGATATTATAATTGTAAACGGGGACGCCGCTGTTTTCAGGGGCAGTGTATTCAGAAGAAAAGAATACTCTCAAGAGAAACTCGACAGAATGGACTGGACAATGGGTTCACTCACAATTTATCTTGGTCTCAGATGCAAACTGCCCGGCATCAGTCACCATAACTATTATCTCGGCGATAATTACAGGGAATATGCCGAAAAGGTGTTCAAACATCCCGGTGTGATGGAAAAACCATATTACTATGTAAATGTCCTCTCCAGATCAAACCCCGGTTGTGCTCCTGAAGGCTGTGAAAGCCTGTTCTTCGTTTGTCCGGTCCCTGACCTGAGATTCAAAAACAACTGGGATGACAGGGATGCCATTGTGGATGGCATCATCGATGATTTCTCAGGTAGGATAAAAAAGGATATCAGGCCTGAGATAATATCCAGGACTGTCTACACCCCTGTTGACTGGCGCGATCAGTTCAATCTCCACAGGGGAAGCGGACTTGGCCTTTCACACAAAATGCTTCAGATAGGAGGTTTCCGTCCGAAGAATTTTGATGAGGAATTCCTAAATGTATTTTATGCGGGAGCTTCAACAATCCCCGGGACAGGACTGCCAATGGTAATAATAAGCTCCAGACTGGCAACCGAAAGGGTTGAGCAATACAGCAAACCATGAAAATAAATATTGTTTGGCTCAGAAGGGATCTCAGGCTCGATGACAACACAGCGTTGAATGCAGCATTATCGTCTGATATCCCGGTTTTGCCGTTATTCATTTTCGATACAAACATTACGGATGAGCTTGCTCCGAATGATGCAAGAATAAATTTCATTTACAAAAACCTTTCATCAATCAACAATAAACTCAAAATATCGGGAAGTTCTCTCCTTGTGGTTAAAGGAAAACCGGAAGAAATATGGAGAAAACTCCCAGAATCATATGACATCGATACTGTTTTTGTCAACAGGGATTATGAGCCATATGCCACAAAACGTGACAGCTCTGTACAGAATTTGCTTGGCATAAAGGGCATCAGGTTCCTGAGTTTCAAGGACCAGGTTATCTTTGAAGAGAATGAAATTGCCAAACCTGACAATACACCGTACACGGTGTTTACCGCATATAAAAACAGGTGGATGAAAATGCTGGTTGAAAAAGTGTCTGAAACAGTTAAGTCCCCTGCTCACAGAGAGAATAATTTCTTCAAATCAGATCTACCATTTCCGTCATTGAATGAACTGGGATTCTCTGAAAGTCAGGTTAAGGTTAAACCATATGATCTCTCTGTAATTCCTGATTATCATAAGTACCGCGATTTGCCTGCTGCCGACAGGACAAGCTATCTCTCTCCCCATTTGCGTTTTGGAACTATAAGCGTTAGAAAGCTTGTAAAAACGGCCCTTGATCAGAATCTCATTTTTCTGAACGAGCTTATCTGGAGGGAATTCTTTATGCAGATACTTTTCAGTTTCCCGGGAGTTGTAAGCAATAACTTTAAGAGCCTGTACGATGATATAGTATGGAGGAATGATGAAAAGGAATTCCTCAGGTGGTGCCGCGGTGAAACCGGATATCCCATAGTTGATGCAGGGATGCGCCAACTTAACGAGACGGGATACATGCACAACAGGGTAAGGATGATAACCTCCGGATTTCTCTGCAAGCACCTGCTTATTGACTGGAGATGGGGCGAAGCGTATTTTGCAGAAAAGCTCCTCGATTATGAACTCTCATCAAACAACGGCAACTGGCAATGGGCTGCCGGAACGGGCTGTGACGCCGCACCTTATTTCAGGATTTTCAACCCCGAAACGCAGCAGATGAAATTCGACAGGAACTATGAATATGTAAAAAAATGGGCCGGTGATTATGACAAACCCGGCTATCCCCGGAAAATTGTTGAACATGTTTTTGCAAGGGCAAGGGCTCTTGATGCATACAGGGAGGGAATGAAAAGGAAAGGTATTGCCATAAAAGGTTAAATTGAATATCTTTATTTCGTAAAACCCTAAAATTATGAACAGGCATTTTCTGCCGGACCTCCTGCTTGGTTTAATTGTAACCGCCTTTTTCATTCCGGCCTGTGACAAATTCAAGAATGATCCCCAGTTCATCGGCACCTGGCAGTTCTCCGAACAGATTACGGCTGATGATATAGTATACAGCACAACCAGGACACTCACCCTTGCAAGAAGTTCCTGGGAGGAGACATATGTCATAAAACGCCAGGGTTCTGCCGATATCTCGGCAATAATCGGTACAAGGGGGAAGCTGGGAATGTCGCATACATCGCTTGTCTTTTATCTTGATGAGCTGGGCACATGTGTTCAGGACGAGATGGACAAATGTACCGAACAGGTTGAATGGTATGGTGAAGGAACCGCTTACTGGAATCTGAACATTCAGTATTTTGAAAAAGCAGTTCCGGCTGAATACGAAGTAAAAGACAATCTGCTTACTTTAAGGAGAGATCTGAATAATGACGGCGATTATAATGATACCGGAGAGAATGTCACTTTTCAAATGATTTAATGCCGTCTCCTTTATGAAAATGATCTGGTTGTTGTTTTTTCTGACTCTGCTGTCGCCTGTAAACAAAAACCAGGGTAATGATCCGCCTGCTGGGCTCATGGTCGAATTTATCAGAAAACCAGCATATGTCCTGATCACTGACTCAAAACCTGAATTCACCTGGATAGTCCCTGAAAAAGCTGTAAGGCAGACAGCTTATCAGATAATGCTCGCAACATCACCCGAAATTCTTGAAAGAGATGAGGCAGACCTTTGGAACACCAACAAAAGAATAAGCTCCAGGTCTTCTGAAATTGAATATTCAGGAGGAAATCTTTCAGACAATACCAGGTATTTCTGGAAAGTAAGGATATGGGACCAGAACGGGGATCCTTCTAAATGGTCTGATATACAGTCGTTCAGGACAGGCATTCTTATTGACGGCGGAACTGCAGCCAATGTATTCCTAGAAAACAAAATCAGCCCGGTCTTATTTGTGGGAACAGGCAGCAACAGGTACTTCATTGATTTCGGGAAAGATGCCTTTGGTACCCTTGTTCTTGAGGCAGATCCACCACGCCGCGATACCATAATTGTGCATCTGGGAGAGAAACTTTCGGGGACATATACCATAGACAGAAACCCGGGTGGAACAATAAGATACCATCGGCTCTTGTTAACCGTTGAGCCGGGAAGGCGAAGCTATGAGGTCAATATACCGCGGGATGAAAGGAATACTGGTCCGTCGGCTGTCATTCTACCCGATTCGCTGGGAGTCATCACGCCCTTCCGCTATTGTGAACTGGAAAACTGCAATATTGAACCCGATCCCGCCCGCATATACCAGAAAGCTTATTGGTATTTTTTTGACGATACAGAAAGCTCTTTTGAAAGTCCTGATTCCATCCTGAATAACGTGTGGAAGATCTGTAAATATTCAATGAAAGCCACTTCCTTCGCAGGACTTTATATCGACGGCGACAGGGAGCGGATCCCATATGAGGCGGATGCATATATAAACCAGCTTGGCCATTACTATTCCGACAGGGAGTATTCAATTGCCCGCAGGACGAACGAGTATTTCATTGACCATCCTACCTGGCCCACTGAATGGATACTTCAGACTGTTCTGCTGTTCCACAACGACCTGATGTTTACCGGGAACATGGAATCTCTTGCGAAATACTACAAGGCATTGCAATATAAAACGCTTTATGAAATTGCTCGTCCCGACGGACTTATAAGTTCGAAAAATGTCACTGATGAAGTCATGCTTAACCTGGGCTTCTCAAATGCGAAGGAAAGGATCAGGGATATCGTTGACTGGCCTCCTTCGCAGAAGGATACCGGGTGGCAGCTTGCCACTCCCGAAGGTGAAAGGGACGGATATGACATGACTGAAGTAAACACGGTTGTCAACGCATTCCATTACAGGAGCCTGGTATTAATGGCTGAAATGGCGGGATATCTTGGCAAACCGGTCGATTCCCTTTTGTTCATAAGCCGGGCCATAAAAGTCAGGAATTCAATCAATGAAAAACTGTTCGACAGGGGAAAGGGGATCTATCTCGATGGTGAAAATTCGCACCACTCTTCGCTGCATGCAAATATGATGGCCCTTGCTTTTGACATTGTCCCGGAGGAGTACAAAAAGAGTGTTGTTGAATTCATCAAATCGAGGGGGATGGCATGCAGCGTTTATGGTGCCCAGTTTCTTCTTGAAGGCCTTTACAAAGCAGGTGAACAAGACTATGCTTTCAGCCTTATGACTGCAACTCACGACAGGAGCTGGTATAACATGATAAGGACGGGATCGACGATAACGATGGAAGCATGGGACATGAAGTACAAGCCTAATTCCGACTGGAATCATGCCTGGGGAGCTGTTCCGGCTAACATTATTCCCGGTTATATGTGGGGCGTCAGACCTGCCTGCCCCGGATTCAGCAAAGCAATAATAAAACCCCAGCTAAGCACGCTTAAAAACTCATCGGTTGTTGTTCCGACAATAAGGGGAAGTATTTCTGCAGAATATCGCAAAACAGAACGATTAAAGGAATTTACAATAAGCATTCCCGGAAATATGGAATGTGATTTTATTATTGACAGTGTTAAATATTTAACAATCAGTGTTAACGGGAAAAATGCAGGGGAAACAACAGGAATTATCAGGCTCGGACCCGGGAAAAGTAAAATAATTATGACATATGAAAAAACTCATTAATCTGACATTCATTGGGATGCTGATATTTGCCGCAACAGGCTGCAGCAGGGAGACAGCAACCGGAACATTCAAGGCAGACGTAATAGTCTACGGAGGGACCTCGGCAGCTGTAACGACCGCAGTCCAGGTTCACAGGATGGGCCTTTCTGTGATAATTGTATCACCCGACAGGCACCTTGGGGGAATGTCGTCCTCAGGCCTTGGCTTTACCGATACAGGCAACAAGGAAGTTATCGGAGGCCTTGCCAGGGAATTCTACCAGCTTATTTACCAGCATTACGAAAAGCCTGAATCATGGAACTGGCAGAAGCGTTCCGAATATGGCAACAGGGGGCAGGGCAATCCGGCAATTGACGGAGACAAAAGGACAATGTGGATATTTGAACCTCATGTTGCAGAAGAGGCTTTTGAGACCATGATCAGCCGGAACAACATACCTGTACACAGGGATGAATGGCTCGACAGGGAGACCGGGATTGAGATGAAAAATGGGAAGATCGTATCGATAAGGACTTTAAGCGGCAAACTCTATAAAGGGAAAGTTTTCATTGATGCAACTTATGAAGGAGATCTAATGGCTTCGGCAGGTGTGAGATACACCGTCGGAAGGGAAGATAACAGCCTTTACGGCGAGACATGGAACGGCGTACAGGCAGGAGTCTTCCATCATGGACATTATTTCAAGGATAAAATCTCACCTTACAAAATCCCAGGAGATCCGTCAAGCGGACTCTTACCCCGGATATCTGCAGAAACCCCCGGAGAGAACGGGACCGGAGATCACAAAGTACAGGCTTACTGCTACCGGCTTTGCCTTACTCAGAATCCTGATAATAAAGTGCCGATAACGAAGCCTGAAGGATATGACAGTACCCAGTATGAGCTGCTGGTGCGAGTAGCGGAAACAAGATGGAACGAGTTTTTTGCAAAATATGATGCCATACCCAACCGTAAAACCGATGTGAACAATCACGGGCCTTTCAGTTATGACAATATCGGCATGAGCTGGGAATACCCCGAAGCCTCCTATGAAAAAAGAAAAGAGATACTGAAGGAACATATAACTTATCAGAAAGGACTTCTGTATTTCATGGCAACGGATAAACGTCTGCCTCAGTGGGTAAGGGATACCATGAACACATGGGGATTTTCACGCGATGAATTCGCTGATAACGGTTACTGGCCGTACAACATATATGTAAGGGAAGCTAGGAGAATGATAGGAAAATATGTTATGACTGAGAATGATGTCCTCTGTAAAAGAGATGTCCCTGAATCTATAGGCATGGGATCATATACAATGGATTCCCACAACGTTCAGAGATATGTGACTGCCGAAGGATATGTTCAGAACGAAGGCGACATCGGGGTAGCGGCTCCCCGCCCCTACAGGATCAGTCTCGGATCGATACTGCCCGAAAGGGAACAGTGCAGCAACCTGATAGTTCCAGTATGTGTTTCCTGCTCGCATATTGCCTTCGGATCAATAAGGATGGAACCGGTTTTCATGATACTCGGCCAGAGTGCCGGGACTGTAGCTTCGATGGCAATTGAAGGAAAAAAGAACATTCACGACCTTACTTATGATGAGATAAGAAAAAAGCTTGTCGGGGATGGTCAGATACTTGAATTTTAAAACTCGGCCAGCTTTATAGGGAATATTTCATTTCATTCTTAAATCCTGTATATATACATTCAGGAAAAAGTGTATTTTTGCGTGCTTTTGAACACCTCGCCATGATTAAAAAGCTCCTGTTATTCACTGTTTTTCTTGCCTTTACCGGGTATTCTTTTTGTTCCCCGCCCGACTCCCTGGCTTCGCGCAAGCAGGCAATAGTCATTGACAGGCTGACTTCAGCAATAAATTTTGACGGAATCCCGGATGAGGATGCCTGGAAAGAGATGAAGCCGTTAAAGATGACAATGCATTCCCCTGTTTTCGGAAAAGAACCTACAGAAGCCACTGATGTCAGGATCACATATGATGATAAAAACCTTTATATCGGAGCATGGGTTTATTTCAGGGATTCATCAATGATGCAGTCGGCAAGTTTTAAGCGTGATTATATGGGTATGGGGTCAGACTGGCTCGGCATCTTCCTCGATACATATAACGATAAGGAAAACTCGATGATGTTTTTCACCACGCCCGACGGGCTCAGGTTTGATGCCGGAATTCAGAAGGACGCCGTCGTTTTTATGCCTGATCAGCAGCCTATGAACCTCAGCTGGAATACATTCTGGGATGTGGCTACAAAGAAAGGGGCATATGGCTGGTCAGCTGAATTCAGAATACCACTGTCGAGTCTCAGGTTCCAGTCTGTTAACGGAGAAGTAAGGATGGGTCTTACAGTCGAGAGGTGGATTCCATCAAAAAATGAAACTGTTATCTTTCCCGCCATACCTCCAAACTGGGGAGAGACATCGGTGATGAAGCCATCTCAGGCCCAGGAAATAGTTTTCAGGGATATAGTCCCCGACAAGCCCCTATATATTGCACCTTATGCACTTACAGGCTATGAAAGTTCATACTCGCTGAAAAGTGATCAGGGTTCATATGCGAAATCAAACAAACCGGATTTTGAAGCCGGACTTGATGTAAAATACGGAATTTCCAAAACCATGGTCATGGATCTTACTGTGAACACCGATTTTGCTCAGGTTGAGTCGGATGATCAGCAAATAAATCTTACAAGATATTCACTTTTCTTCCCGGAAAAGAGAGCATTTTTCCTGGAACGCGCAAGTGTTTTTGATTTTTCACTTGGCGGAAACAGTAATCTGTTTTACAGCAGGCGTATAGGTCTCAGTGAAGATTATGATCCGGCCAGAAATGATGAAACTCCGGAGCCTGTAAGGATCTATGGCGGAGCAAGGATTACAGGAAGGATAAAAGGCTGGGATGTCGGATTCATGGATATGCAGACTGCACCTCTGAGAGCAGAGGATCTGTCGGGCGCAATGCAGACATTTATACCGTCAGAGAATTTTAGCGTTGTAAGGCTGAGGCGACAGGTCCTGAACGACAATAGCTATATTGGTACAATGGTAACAAGCCGTATGGGCGCTGACGGGTCATATAATCTTGCATATGGGCTTGACGGTATTTTCAGGGTTTTTGGGAACGACTATTTCGAATTCAGGTGGAGCCAGACTTTTGAAGATGAGGTAAAGAACAAATCGCTTAAGGAGCCAACCCTTCTGATGACAACGTGGGAAAGAAGGTCAAGAAAAGGGTTCTCATACAATCTCGGCTATACCCAGTCGGGGATACACTTTCATCCGGGAATGGGATTTGAAATGATGGACGATTACACTGTGGTAAGAGGAGGACTCAGTTACGGATGGATATCTCCGGAAAAGTCAAAGCTTTATACACATCGCCCTGAAACGCGTTTTATGTACCGCAATTTCATTGACGACGGCACCTTTATGAGTTTCACAAATTTCTCAGGATGGAATTTCCAGACAAAAAGCCAGTGGCAGGGAAGTCTTTTTCTTGTTTACAACAATGAAAGGTTAAGAGATTCCCTCGAGATTATGGCTGATGAGCTTTACATACCACAAGGCAGATACAGTTATCTAAATTTCAGGGGGAACATCAACACTCCGATGTCGCGTCCCTTCTACCTTATGTTTATGACGGAAACCGGACAATTTTATGACGGTAAAAGGCTTTCGTTCAGGATTCAGCCTACATGGAACATCTCGAGGCATTTTGAACTGGGAGGGACATACAACTTCGATCATGTTTCGGTTTCAGCGAGGAATGTGACCATGAACAATCATATCATCGGGGTTAAGGCCTTGTATATGTTCGACACAAAGCTGTCGGTAAATGCATTTATACAGTATAATACAGCTCTTGACGGCATCATTACAAATCTAAGGATAAGGTACAACCCGAAAGAAGGCAATGACCTGTATCTTGTTTTCAATGAGGACAGGAACACCGACCTGTACAGGGAGCTTCCAAATCTTCCTGTATACAATTCCAGGGCTGTAATGATAAAATATACCTATACCTTCAACCTTTAAAACTAAAAAATCAAACGTGTGAAAGCCCCGGCATACAATAAAACCGGGGCTTTTGTGTTAATAACTTTGCCTGTATGTTAAATAATATTAAATACCGGGAAATTCACATTTGTCAATGTTACTAATTTTGATTGGCAAAATTTATCCCGGCAATGGATGGCTGAGGTATTGCCATAAGCCTGATAATCCGGATAATATTGTTTCTGATACAGATAAAAATTATTACTAACCAAAAGAAGTTTAGAAAAATGAAAAAGATCGTTAAATTTTTAGCAATTGCAGTTGTAATGCTGGGTTTCTCTTCCGGGATTTTTGCGCAGACAACAGCTTCAGCCTCGGCATCAGCAGTAATAATTGCACCTCTTTCCATAGTGCAGACAGCAGATTTGCATTTTGGTGTAATATGGAGAGGTACAACATCAGGTGTTGTTACCGTTACTCCTGCTAACGTGCGTTCCGCTACAGGAGGTGTTACCCTTTCAGGCTTAGCACCGACCAACACAGTTGCCTCGTTTACTATTTCGGGAGAACCAACAAGAGTAATCACAATCACGCTTCCGGCTACGGATGTCACAATAACTGATGGCACAAACAATATGACAGTGAATAATTTCCAGAGCACACCAGCCGCAGGAGCATATACACTTGCAGGCGCTACCACAACTCTTAATGTCGGAGCAGATCTGAATGTCGGTGCCAATCAGGCATCAGGAACATACACAGGGACCTTTAACGTATCAGTGAATTATAACTGATCTGTATTGTCTTGATTGCATATCAGGATAGTGTTGAGGCCTGCTAAAATATTATTAAGCCTGGGATTATTCATTTTTTTTAATCTGAATTATTCAGCCGCCCAGGTCACACAGTCAATAAGTGCGACCGGGCATGTGTTTGCTGAAGTAATTCCGGTCTTTTCAGCCAGAGAGACATCGCAGCTGAATTTCGGCCGCTTTTCGCCAGGTCCCCAGGGTGGCAAGATAATACTTACACCTCAAAGCACTCTTTCGGTGCAGGGGAGCATTGTCATGGGAACAGGAAGCCACAATGCTGCAAGCTTCTATGTTACCGGCGATGAAAATGCCTCATATTCCATCAGCCTGCCTTCAGATCCTGTAATATTAAAACATAATTCAAGCGAAAGATCGATGGTACTGGAGGACTGGAATTCCTGGCCGCCTCCGGGCAACGGCACCGGAATCTTGCAGAACGGATTTCAGGTGGTAAACGTCGGAGCCACGCTAAAAATCGGGAATATCCATGATAACCCGGTCGGGGTGTACACAGGATCCTACACAATTACATTTGACTTTAACTGATGTTTCAACCATTTTAACAGGATGAAAAACTCTATTGACAGAAAAAAAGCAGTACCTGAAAGGCACCTCAGGTTAAAGTCATTTATGATTTTCCTGACCGGCTTTTCTTTTCTTCTTGCCTTTTCATCAGATCCCGCTCTAGCCCAGGGAGACCTTCTTATTACACCGCGCAGGATAGTCTTTGACGGATCACAAAGGTCTGCAGATATAAACCTGGCAAATACAGGAAAGGACACTGCCACCTATGCTATTTCGCTCATACAGATCAGGATGCTCGAGGATGGCGGGTTTGAGACGATAACCACGCCTGACCCCGGGCAGCAGTTTGCCGACCGTTTCATCCGCTTCTTCCCCAGATCGGTAACCCTTGGCCCGAATGAAGCGCAGGTAGTTAAAGTACAGGTTGTGAGAACCAATGAGATGTCGGCAGGAGAATACCGTTCACATTTCTATTTCAGGGCTGTACCTAAAGCCTTACCACTGGGAGAGGAAAAAACAGTACGCGATTCGACAGCAATAGCAGTAAAACTCACACCCATATTTGGCATTACTATTCCTGTAATTATAAGGAATGGCGAATCGACGGCAAAAGTTACAATTTCAGATGTATCGTTCACCCTGGTCAATGACACGGTTCCAAGGATAAGTTTCAAATTCAACCGGACAGGAAACATGTCTGTTTACGGCGATATAACAGTAGATCATATCTCCACCGGCGGCAGGATAACAAGGGTAGGCATTGCCAATGGCGTTGCAGTCTATACTCCAAATTCATCACGCAGGTTCCAGTTTGACCTGATGAATATGCC
>JAAYUS010000123.1 GCA_012517605.1 Bacteroidales bacterium | reverse complement strand
AACTTTTCAACTTTTCAACTTTTCAACTTTTCAACCATAAAAGGGTGTTCCAGCCTATCTGTCCCTTGAATTTCTAAGTGCATTCAACAATCTCGAAATTAGCAAAACTCTCTCCCTGATTTCAGTCAAAAACATATCATCCACATATCCCAGATCATATGAGATAATTAACTGATTCATTGTTTCCATCAAACTTGAATAAGCAATCTGATAAAACAACTTTTGATCTTTTAAAGAAAATCTTGAGGATCCTTCTGCAATATTTGAACAAACAGATACTGCAGCACGCTGAATCTGACTGCTTAAGCCAAATTTTTCAAAATCAGGAAACGTTTTTGTTTTTAAATAAATAAATTTGGTGAAGTCTCTGGATTTATTCCAAACTTCCAGTTTTTCAAATGCAAATTGATACATGGTATTGATTTTAAGTTGCACATAAAGAAATACAGCACTCTGAATTTACAAAAAAACTGGCATACCATAACAATTTATCCAAAAACTACTTTTTAAACTATTCAACTTTTCAACCTTTCAACCTTTCAACCTTTCAACTTTTCAACCTCTCAACTTTTCAACCTCTCAACTTTTCAACCTTCCCAAGGAAATTCTATCTTTGTCTGAAACCCTGAATCAAAAAATGGCCTTTATAAAAGGAAGAATCTGGTCTGTCTCTATATTCCTGAGTTTTCTTTTACAAGCTGTACAAGCCCAGGAAGTTCCTCATCCTGTAACAAACACCGGTGTCTATGAATTCCTGGATGAACTTGCCTCGTTTCAGCTAATAGATCTCAATACGGCAGTTAAACCTTATTCGAGATTATACATTGCTAACAAGCTTCAGGAGGCAGACGAAAAGAGAGAGGAATTGAATCAGAGACAGCAGAAGGAACTCGATTTCTACCTCATGGACTTCGGGAAAGAGCTGGGGAGAATGGGAGATGGGGATAAAGGGAGGTGGTTCGGAGGTAAAAAGCCATCGGACGGTTCGCAACGTCAGTTGAGGAGGGATCTTTTTTATTACAGCGATTCCCTTTTCTCGATAACAGTCAATCCAATAATCGGAGGTGAGTTTTTTTTCAATTCAGAAGGCAAAGCTACATATGCCAGGAACTTCGGTGAAGCAAGAGCTTATGTTCAGCACTGGGGATTTTATGCATCACTCCGTGATAACCATGAAAAGCCTTTTCTCGGTAGGCCCGAATACCTTACGAAAAGGGAAGGAGGGCATGTCAAGGGGTCGACCGACTGGAGCGAAATGCAGGGTGGCATCACCTGGTCGTGGCTTTGGGGATATGCAGGTTTTGTCAAGGACCGCCAGCAATGGGGCAATAACTATAATGGCGCTAACATTTTCGGAGGCAACAATCCTACATTCGTACAGTTAAGGCTAAACCTCAGGCCTGCAAAATGGTTCGAATTCAACTATTTCCACGGATGGCTGAATTCGATGGTAGTCGACAGCTCAAGATCCTACTGGGTGAACAACAGCTATGGACCGGATTACAGGGAGGTATATCACAAGAAATTCATCGCAGCCAACATGTTCACAATCACCCCGGTAAAAAACCTGAAAATTTCGGCAGGCAACAGTATCGTTTATACCGATAAGCATTTCAATCCTGTTTATTTAATGCCTCTGTTTTTCTATAAATCTGTAGATCACACTTATACATCAGGGGTCGACAATATGAACTCACAGACTTTCATCGATTTAAGCTCATGGAATATAAAGCACCTGCATCTTTATGCAACCCTTTTTATCGATGAACTTTCAGTTTCCCGCTTTACAAAAAAGGATGAATGGAATTTCTTCAGCTGGAAGACCGGGTTCAGGCTTAGCAATTTCCCGGTAAGCAATCTTTCATTCACAACGGAATTCACCTACTCCTATCCCCTCACCTATAAGCACTTCGTACCTACCCTGACTTTTGAAACACAGAATTTCAACCTTGGTCATTATTTACGGGATAACTCAAGGGAATGGTATTTTGCACTTGATTATAAACCAATCAGAACTCTTAACCTTGGAATATTTTTCGCAGACGCTGTCCGTGGTCCTGATTATACCGAACTCGGAACGCCAAGACTTGGCAATCCTCCCCTTGCCTCAATTGAGTGGCGGAATACTGTTTTTGGATTCAGATCATCGTATCAGATTATTAATGACCTGTATGTCTGGCTGAACTTCACAGCCGGACAAATTACAGGGGACAAAAGATGGAGCCCTGCATATTTTTACGGAAATAAAAATACCCTCAACGCAGGTGTGACTTATGGATTTTAAAAAAAACTTTCTCTCAGGATTGAACTCCAATTCGCTTAAATTGTCTTAATTTGGATATCAGTACAGTTTTAGTCCGATGAAGGTCAGGAAATTCAGGGTTATCACGTTAATCGCTGATATTGTTATACTTGCAATATCATTTCTGATCGCCACCTCATTCAAGCCATCCGGTTTCAAAGGCTATTTGCCCACACATTACATCTTTTTTGCAGGTCTGTCGCTTATCTGGATCATTGTCTCCCTCCTGAACGGCAAAATGCACAGGGGGCGGATAATCAATTACAATACTCTCTTTACAAGGGTGTTGACAAGCAATATTGTTGCCCTGGCAATAATTGCATTATTGATGTACAGTATAAGGGAATATTCATATTCCAGGACTGTCGTTCTCGGAACAGCAGGTATTGCCACTCTGCTTGAACTCTTATTCGGTATTCCCTATATAGCTTATAAAAAAGCAACAATCCAGGATTACCAGAATTATGCAGAATATACCGCTACTAAAAAGAAGAGCGAACAGGAACTTGTTGACAGAATAAACGGGAACGGGAATGGAAACGGCAATGGCCATGTGACTGAAGAAGAGATCAATCCAAGGGTGATAAAAGCCATTGAAGGTGAGGCAGGAAAAGAGATGGCTCATGCAATAATGCAGATTGCCGGAACCCGTTTAAATAACAAGACAGCTGTTGTATCAACGACAACGATATTCAATATTACAAACCTGCCTGAAGAAAAATATGATTACATCATCAACCTGCACAGGTTCAATGATATAATTAAACTGAATTATTTTCTTGATGAAGTCAACTTCAAACTCCCCTATAAAGGGTATTTCCTCGGTTGTGTTGAGACCAAGGATCAGAGAAAGAAGCGCTTGCTGAAGAAATATCCGCCGGTGCTGAATTACATCTATTATATCTTTGATTTCATAATAAAGCGAGTCCTGCCTAAGATAAAATTCACAAAGAAGCTTTACTATCTTCTGACACACGATTCGAACAAGGTTCTGTCGCGGGCAGAGGCACTGGGAAGACTGGCACGGGCAGGCTTCATGATTTCGCAGGAATCATTTGCCGGGAATTATCTTTGTATTGAGGCTATCAAGATCGGCGATCCGATACAGATGAACGGCATTAACTACGGACCCATAATAGCCCTTCCAAGAGTCGGAAAATACGGGGAAATGATAAAAGTATACAAGCTCCGGACCATGCATCCGTATTCTGAGTACATACAGGATTATATTTACAACCAGTATGACCTTCAGGAAGGAGGCAAGTTCAATGATGATTTCAGGATTACTTCCTGGGGCTCCGTTTGCCGGAAGATCTGGCTCGACGAACTTCCAATGCTCATAAATCTGTTCAAGGGAAATATGAAGCTTGTCGGGGTAAGACCTCTGAGCAGGCAGTATTTTGAGCTTTATGACCGGAATCTTCAGGAACGCAGAATAAAATACAAACCCGGACTTATACCTCCCTTTTATGCAGACCTGCCTTCAGATCTCGTTGAAATACAGGAATCTGAAAAAAGATACCTCGATGCCTTTGACAAGAACAGTGTTATAACCGACTTCAGGTATTTCTGGAAATCGTTATGGAACATTATGTTCAGGAACGCGAGAAGCAGGTAGGAAGAACGGCATGCGGCATGCGGTGTGCGGTGTGAGGGGTGAGGCATTAAGCTTGAGTTGTCAGGAGTAAAACTATCGGATAGCATGATAATCAAGATACCAGTCACAGAACTTTCTGAGACCGGTTTTTAGATCAGTCTGTGGAGTAAATCCGCAATAAGAATTTATCAGTGAGATGTCGGCGAATGTTGCTTTAACATCTCCCTGCTGCATGGGAAGATGCTCGATGACAGCCTTACGTCCGAGGCAGTTTTCCAGTTCAGAGATGAGATCATTGACCGTTACCGGGCTATGATTCCCGATGTTCATAAGGGCTGGAGGCTGGGTGGTCTTTTGTTGTTCGAGTATTGCTTTAATGCCGCCGACAATATCATCTATATAAGTAAAATCACGAAGCAGCTTTCCCTCTGCAAAAACCGGCAGCGGTTTGTTGCTAAGTATTGCCTTTGTGAATTTGTAGATTGCCATATCAGGTCTTCCCCATGGACCGTACACAGTGAAAAATCTTAAACCGGTGGAAGGAATCCTGTACAAATTCCTGTAAGCTGAGGCCATAAGCTCATTAGTTTTTTTTGTCGCAGCATAAAGACTCACAGGATTATCGACATTATCACTCTCACTGAAAGGCACTTTTTCGTTATTCCCGTAAACACTTGAACTGCTTGCATAAACCAGAAATTTTACAGGGTAGTTGCGGCATGCTTCAAGAATATTGAAGGTTCCTACTACATTGCTGCAGATATAAGCGCCAGGATGGTCTATGCTGTACCGGACACCTGCCTGTGCTGCAAGATGTATTACAAAATCAAACATCTCTTCCCTGAACAGCCTGTTTATCTGATCCTTATCCTCAATATCCTTGCGGAAAAATCTGTATCCCTCAAATTTGGTACTCTGGGCAAATCTTGACCAGCTGACATCGTCACGGTTTATTCCAGCCTGGGCAAGACGCGCAAATTTCAGATTGACATCATAGTAATCGTTGATGCTATCGAGTCCCACTACCTCGTTACCCTGCTCCAGGATTAAATTCGCGAGGTGGAAACCTATGAATCCGGCGGTCCCGGTGATAAGGTACTTTGCCATTGCTATATTTTTATTATAAAGATAAGATTTAAAATGATAATTTGAAGGCGCTGGGTTCTGGGGTGCCGGGTAATTGAAAAATTAGAACGCAGGGGAAATAAATGTATTATTTTTACAAGAAAGAAACCTGAAAACCAATGAAGATAATTTCCGTCGTCGGAGCGCGCCCGAATTTCATGAAGATTTCGCCATTTATAAAGGCTGTTAATAATCATAACACCCAACATTCAATAAATCACATATTGGTTCATACGGGTCAGCATTATGATGATTCGATGTCGAAAGCATTTTTCGAGGAGCTTGAAATACCCGAAGCCGATGTCAACCTTAAAATAGGCTCAGGCACGCATGCCGAGCAGGTTGGTCAGACTATGATCGCCTTCGAAAAGGTCCTGAAAGCTGAAAAACCTGACTGGGTTGTTGTTGTCGGCGATGTTAATGCCACCCTTGCCTGTTCCGTTACTGCCAAAAAGGAATGGATTAAAGTCTGTCATATAGAAGCAGGCCTCCGGTCACACGATCTTACAATGCCGGAAGAGATAAATCGTCTTGTCACCGACAGGATCTCGGATCTTCTCCTTGCACCCGATAATCTTTCAGTGGAAAACCTCAGATCAGAGGGAGTGCCTGAGTCAAAGATCAGGTTTGTGGGTAACATAATGATTGACACCCTGGAAGCTAACCGTGTTAAAGCTGAAAAGATCGAAATAGTAGATATTATTAAAAGAAACAATATTGACTCAAGACTCATGATGCAGGACGCAGGGAAATCACCTGCAAATAGCTTTGAACCTGAAAGGGATGACTTTGCTGTCATCACGCTGCATCGTCCATCGAACGTAGATTCAATGGAGGTACTGGGGCCAATTGTGAATTTTTTAACAGATGAAGTTGCAGAGGATCTTCTATTGTTGTGGCCAATACACCCAAGGACCAAGAAGATGCTTGCAGGATTCGGACTTTCAGAAAAGATTGCACAGCATAAAAACATAATTCTTCTTGAACCCCTTGGCTATCTCGATATGCTCAGGCTTAACATGGGTGCCAGGCTTATTCTTACCGACAGCGGCGGACTCCAGGAAGAATGTACGGTTCTCGGAACACCTTGCCTGACATTGCGGCGGAATACTGAACGGCCGGTGACATTAAGGGACCATGGGGGCGCAAGTGTTCTTGTCGGAAATAATATCGGTGTGATCAGGGAAGAATACCGTAAAGCTCTTTCACGCAGAAGAACCCCGGTACGGCCTGAACTCTGGGACGGAAATACCGCAGAAAGATGTCTGAAAGCAATTCTTGAATACGGCCAATAATCAATCCAGAAGGAAAATTCTTTCCATTACTTCCCATTTTTCAGGAGTGTCGGACCGTGATCCTGCCTGCTGAAACTGTGACACAAAGCTCTCCCATTCATTCTGACGGGGTTTGGATGCAAGCTCTTTCATCGCTTTGTCGTGATCAAAATCCGGGACAGTTTCCATTATCATGAATGCATGATTATCATGGATATAGATCTCCATGTCCAGTATCCCCACCTCTCTCATCCCCTGCTTTATCTCAGGCCAGACCATTCCCGGACCATGGATCTGCTTGTATTTTTCAATTAGGCCCGGATCATCCTGAAGTTTCAGGAATTTGCAGTAACGTTTAAAGGTTGGGTAGTTCGGGGTTTTTAAGTAATCTCTCATGATGAAAAGCTGATATTATATGTATAAAGATAATAATATTTGAAGTGTCACACTTAAAGATGGTATCAAAGCAAAATCCTTTAACCGCAAAGGGCGCAGAGTTTTATCGTAAAGGTATCAAAGCAAAATCCTTTAACCGCAAAGGGCGCAGAGTTTTATCGCAAAGATCGCAAATAATTGAATACCTGTTTATTGCCTTAGTGCACTTTGCGCAAGCTTTGCAATCTTTGCGGTTATTAAAATTATAAATACATTCCTCATCAAAGAACGAAGCCATAATTTTATTACAGAATTTGCTTCACAGTAAAAGATGAAATAGGGATAATATATTATCATTATTTTTGTTTTAAACTAAACCCTTTCGTAAAATAATGAGCAATAAAAAGAAAGTATTCGTTTCCGGTTGTTTCGACATGCTGCATTCAGGACATATTGCATTTCTCCAGGAAGCTTCGCAATATGGAGAACTCTATATAGGTCTGGGTTCCGACAAAACCATAAGGGAACTAAAGGGAAGAGAAACAATTAACTCCGAAGATGAAAGGATATATATTTTAAACTCGCTGTCGTGCGTCCATAAAGCCACTGTCAACAAAGGAAGCGGGCTCCTCGATTTTGCAGAGGACATGAAGGAACTTGGTCCGGACATTTTCATCGTCAACGAAGATGGCCATTCGCCTGAAAAGGAGAAACTCTGTAAAGAGCTGGGTATTGAGTACAAGGTT
>JAAYUS010000122.1 GCA_012517605.1 Bacteroidales bacterium | reverse complement strand
CTTGCCAACGGCAAGAAGTCGATTGACGCCATGCCCTCAATACTTGCATCGCTTCCTTCTCTTGAGACTCCCTATATAATATCCCATTATGCCAACAATACTATAAATGCACTTCCCGGTCTGTTGAAACCGTTAGGATACTATTCGGCATTTTTCCACGGTGCACCGAATGGTTCAATGGGTTTTGATTCGTTTGCCAGAATGGCCGGATTCGATGATTACTTCGGTCTCGACCAGTACCCCGATCCAAAGGACTTTGATGGTATGTGGGGAGTGTGGGATGAGCCGTTCCTGACTTTTTTTGCAAACAAGCTTGGAACCTTCAGGCAACCATTTCTGGCATCAGTTTTCACAATATCCTCCCATCATCCGTTTAAAGTCCCGAAACATTATGAGAACAGATTTCCAAAGGGACCGGCGCCGATACTTGAGGTTATTGGCTATTCGGATAATTCACTTCGGACATTTTTTAATATTGCATCCCGTCAGCCATGGTTTAAGAATACACTTTTCGTGATCACTGCTGATCATACAAATGAGTCGGTCAGAAAAGAATTCCAGAACAATTATGGTTCGTATAGTATTCCCATCATCTTTTACCGTCCCGACGGTGAACTGCAGGGTTTTAAACATAAAATTGCCCAGCAGATCGACATTATGCCATCGGTACTGAGTTACCTTAATTATAGGGGCGAATTCATTGCTTTTGGCAATAACCTGTTTGATGAAACAAAAGAATCATTTGCCTTCAACACAGCAGGCAGTACATATCAGATATTCAAGCAGGATTATATGTTGGAAATGGTTGAAAACAAGCCTGTCGGTTTGTATAATTTTAAAACAGACAGACTTCTTGAAACGAATCTTGTAAATAAAGACACCCTTGTCCGGAAAGATCTTGAGACGAAACTGAAAGCAATAATTCAGACCTATAATGCAAGGCTTATTGATAATGATCTTGTTGTAAAATAACTCATAATTCAGACCTCATCCTTGTGTTTTGCCCCCCAACCTCCCAGAAGGCTACTCTTTGTACACATCTTTGTTCCAATATTTATTTTGAAGGTTTGTATCCTTAAAGAGAAGGAGGTATAGAAAAATACAGGGATGGATGAAAATGTCAGATGCCAGAGGCATCCAAGTCCAATATCCATGGTTACATCTATGGTAAATGGTCGACTGAGTTTACAACACCGGAGGTGTTGAAGAAAATCAGGTAAATAAATATTCTTCTTTATAATCAACATCATGCTCATTTAACAGTATGATCAGTTCTTCTTTGAAAGAAACGGTCTTATGATGTTCCTCCTGGTTCATTACATACTTTATCAGTGATTCTTTAAGTGAAATATGATACGTGAATCCACTGTATCCGACCTGCCAGCCGGGGAAACCAGAAAACAAGGATCTTTCTCTCAATATAAGCACATGACTGGCTTCTTTTATATCTTTTATCAGATATGCCAGGCAAACTGAGGGATGAATATGAGTAATAATATGGATATGGTTACAGGTGCCTCCGACAATATAATAGTGGCATGATTTCTTTTTCAATACTCCGGCAACATACCCGAAGAGAATATCCTTATTCTTTGCCGAAATAAAAGGTAAGTGATCTTTGCGGCCAAAAACAAGCTGGTACAGAAACTGAGTATAAGTTGACATATTTTTCCACTTTTAGCACAGGAATAAAATTAACAAAAAATTCTGAAAAAGTTCTTCAACCGCTCCGCGGTTGAGAAGTATTATTTTTCCTAAACCACGGATGTAACCGTGGATATTGGACTTCAAAGCCTCCGGCTTTCCTTTTAAGGATAATCTTAAAAACGGTATCTGCTTAATAACCATAATAGCCCGACTAAACCAAAACTCCCAATATCGGTAAATAAAGTCCTGAACTCCGTATTGGATCTAACATGTGTATATAGAGTAGCCCTGGGAGGCTGGGGGGTGAAAAATGTCACGAATTGCAGAACTAAATAAATTCATAATCAAGATGAGTATATAGATCAAGAGAGTGGTTGGGATCAGTTACACCAGTCACCAATCCAATAGATTCAATTATTAACAATTTTCACTGCACAAACTCACTCTTGTTTCCAGAGATTATCACTATTTTACCTTTCCAAAACTTTACAAAATGGAAATTATAAAATATGAGGGTCTGGTAGCCGCTCCGTTTACTCCCATGAACAGTGACTTTACAGTGAATTACAGCCTAATACCTGAATACTATGATTTTCTGGAGAAGAATGGAGTTGTCGGTGCATTTATTAATGGGTCGACCGGTGAAGGGCCGTCGCTTACACAGAAGGAGAAACAGCTTCAGGCAGGAGAATGGGCAAGGCGTCTGAAAGATGGAGGTAAAATGAGGGTAATAAACCTGGTAGGAGGGACATCGTACAGTGAATGCATTGAAAATGCCCTGTTCTCTTCTGAGACAGGCTTATCGGCTATTGCG
>JAAYUS010000121.1 GCA_012517605.1 Bacteroidales bacterium | reverse complement strand
TATCAAAGAAAATAAAGGGTTATGGCACTTTCCCGAAGAAGCATGTCGTTGAATATGATGGCGATATAAATAAATTGATGGAATTAATAGAGAAAATAAATTGTTAACCACTTAAATCAATTACAATGGAAATTATAAATGTAAATGCACTGGAAATACTTGACTCACGGGGAAACCCTACAGTTGAAGTAAACCTGACACTTGAAGACGGAACTGAAGCCAGGGCTGCAGTACCAAGCGGTGCATCAACAGGAGAGCGTGAAGCATGTGAACTTCGTGACGGTGATAAAAAAAGATATCTCGGCAAGGGAGTCTTAAAAGCAGTTGAGAACGTCAACAAAACCATTGCACAGGAAATCGTCGGAAAATATTATGCAAGCCAGCGCGAACTTGACTATGCGATGATAGCACTTGACGGTACGCCTAATAAAGCCAAGCTTGGCGCGAATGCCATTCTGGGAGTTTCGATGGCTTATGCGCGGGCTGAAGCCTTGAGTTCCGGAATACCTCTTTATCAGTATCTCGGCGGAAGCAATGCACATTTGCTTCCCGTCCCCTGCATGAATATCATAAATGGAGGGAAACATGCCGACAACAATGTCGATTTCCAGGAATTCATGATCGCTCCTCATGGTGCTCCGTCATTTACGGAAGCAATACGGATGGGAGCAGAAGTATTCCACACTCTGAAGTCAGTACTCAAGGGTAAAGGATACAGTACAGGTGTTGGCGATGAAGGCGGCTTTGCTCCTGACCTGAAATCAAATGATGAAGCAGTTGAAGTTATTCTTGAGGCAATAACAAAGGCAGGTTACAAACCTGGTGACGAAGTAAGCATCTGCCTCGACCCTGCTGCAAGCGAACTCTGGGAAGACGGCAAATACAAGCTTTTCAAAAGCACAGGCAAATTCCTGACAAGCGATGAAATGGTAAAATTGTGGGAAGGATGGGTATCGCAATATCCGATCGTGCTTATTGAGGACGGGCTTGCAGAAAATGACTGGACAGGCTGGGCAAACATGACGAAGACACTTGGCAGGAAAATTGAAATTGTCGGTGATGACCTGTTCTGCACAAACAAAGCCATCCTCACCGAAGGGATCCAGAAGGGAGTGGCCAATGCAGTGCTTATCAAACTGAACCAGATCGGTACCGTAACTGAAACACTTGAGACAATAGAGCTGGCATATAAGAATTCATACAACTGTTTCGTATCTCACCGCAGCGGCGAGACTGTTGACAGCTTTATTTCAGATTTGACCGTTGGCGTAAATGCCGGTCACCTTAAGACAGGAAGCGGATGCAGGGGCGAACGCATTGAGAAATTCAATCAGCTTATGAGGATTGAACACGCATTGGGAAGCGCTTCCAGATTTGCAGGTAAGAAAGCATTTAAAAATGCATAGAATTTATTATTTACCTTATTGATACGAAGGCACCCTGCCTGATGCAACTTAGTATTCATCAGCAGGGTGCCTTTTTTTGAGAATAATTATGTCTGACCGGAATGGAGTTGTTGAAGAACAAATCCGGTTATAACCATTATCACATTTCTTTCCCTTCTCTACGTATTCTAATCCGTATCATTGAACTCCTGTATAAATGCATTATAACAGCTGCTTCAAAGCTGATATCGGCCTGTTTTTTTGTGTTCAAATGTACGATCAGAAATGCAGCTGATATTCCATCAGCTGATCTTTAAGGTTAGCATGCCATTTCCCCGGCGTTCTTTTTTGCAGAAAGAAGATTATATGCTCCCTTTATAACAACCCTTGTTTTGTCAATATCAAATCCTTCCGGAAGAATTATTTCCGTAAGTTCATCTGATACAACACCTTTTCCGACCTCAATCATTTTATACTCGGTAAAGGGATTCCCCGCTTCTTCCTTATTTCTTTCAAAAACAAAAATATAATTCTTATCATCAAAACTCACCAGAGCCTCCGAAGGAATAGTGGTCACCACCCTGCCGGGATCCCTGATATATGCGTTCACATACATTCCGGGGAGGACATTTTCACATTTGCCTGTAACATCAGCAAAAACTTTTATTGTTTTGTCCTCATCAACTGATTTACCAGTCTGTGTAATCACCGCTTCATGCTCATCTTTAGAATTATTCACGAAAAATTTAACCTTTTGTCCGACAGAAGCTTTTTCAGCATCTTTTTCAAATAGTGTCAGTTCCAGGAACAGTCTGTCACTATTGACGATCTCAAACAGCACATCTGTGGATGAAACGGATTTCCCTATATTGACGTTAACTGATTTAAGGTACCCGCTTATAGGAGCTCTTAGACAAACGGAGCTGCTTATATTGTCTTCCTTCAATACTTCAGGATCTATGCCTATCATCAGGAGTTTCTGCCCGAGCGATTTCACCTGTGCCGTCAGGTTTTTGTACTCGACTGTAACCTGTTGCACGTTTTTCTC
>JAAYUS010000120.1 GCA_012517605.1 Bacteroidales bacterium | reverse complement strand
TCGTATAATTCGGAATAATAATTTGTTACTTCAGAAATACCGTTCATCTCAGTCCTGATTATCAACCTCTTTTTTAATCCAGTCATATCCTTTTTCCTCAAGCTCTAAGGCAAGTTCCTTTCCTGAGGTCTTTACAATCCTTCCGTCGTACAGAACATGAACAACATCCGGGACAATATAATCGAGCAGACGCTGATAATGAGTTATCACAATTGTTGAATTATCAGGTCTTTTTAATTTATTTACCCCGTTTGCAACAATTCTGAGAGCATCAATATCAAGCCCGGAATCTGTCTCATCAAGGATGGCCAGTTTTGGTTCAAGCATGGCCATCTGGAAAATCTCATTTTTCTTTTTCTCCCCTCCCGAAAAACCTTCATTGACTGACCTGTTGGCGAGCTTTGAATCTATCTCGACAAGCTCTTTTTTTTCACGCATTAGTTTCAGAAAATCAGATGCCGAAAGCGGGTCCAGCCCTTTGTGCTTCCTGTGTTCATTTACGGCGGTCTTCATGAAATTTACCATACTGACTCCCGGAATTTCTATCGGGTACTGAAATCCCAGGAAAATACCTTCCCTCGATCTTTCCTCGGGTGACATATCGAGGAGATTCTTTCCTAAATATGTTACATGGCCCTCATCAACTTTCACAAATTCCCTTCCTGCAAGAACTGCGGCAAGAGTGCTTTTCCCCGATCCGTTAGGACCCATTATCGCATGGATCTCGCCCGGTTTAACTTCAAGGCTTATCCCCTTAAGGATTGTTTTCCCGTTGATGGAAGCTCTTAAATCTTTAATGTTAAGCATAATATGATATAATCAAAATATAGTTCTACCCCACGCTGCCTTCGAGACTTATCTGAAGGAGCTTTTGTGCCTCAACGGCAAATTCCATGGGAAGTTTGTTAATTACTTCCCTTGCATACCCATTTACAATAAGCCCGACAGCATCTTCTGTCGATATACCCCTCTGGTTGCAGTAGAAAATCTGATCCTCTCCTATTTTGGATGTTGTAGCTTCATGCTCAACTATTGCCGTCTGGTTGTCGACTTCAATATATGGAAATGTATGGGCTCCGCATTTATCACCTAGGAGCAACGAGTCGCACTGCGAAAAATTACGGGCATTTGAAGCGTTTCTCAGTACCTTTACAAGCCCGCGGTAACTGTTTTGCCCCTTACCAGCAGAAATTCCCTTGGAAACGATTGTGCTTTTTGTATTCTTCCCAATATGGATCATTTTTGTTCCAGTATCAGCCTGCTGATGGTT
Source organism: Bacteroidales bacterium (assembly GCA_012517605.1). Taxonomy (GTDB): domain Bacteria; phylum Bacteroidota; class Bacteroidia; order Bacteroidales; family VadinHA17; genus LD21. The sequence continues at coordinate 16,027 of JAAYUS010000120.1, read as the reverse complement.
GTTTGTTATTGCAACAGAATAGAATTCACCAATGGAATTGTCACCTCTAAGTATGCAGGAAGGGTATTTCCAAGTTATTGCAGAACCAGTTTCGACCTGTGTCCATGATATTTTTGAGTAAGCACCCCTGCACATACCTCTTTTTGTGACAAAATTGAAGATTCCTCCCTTCCCTTCCCTGTCACCGGGATACCAGTTCTGGACAGTTGAGTATTTTACTTCGGCATTGTTCTCCGCAATTATCTCAACAATGGCGGCATGCAGCTGATTTTCATCCCTCATCGGCGCTGTGCAGCCTTCGAGATAACTGACATAGCTTTCTTCATCGGCAACCAGAAGCGTGCGCTCAAACTGGCCTGTATTGCTTGCATTTATCCTGAAATATGTCGACAATTCCATGGGGCACCTTACACCTTTTGGAATATAACAGAATGATCCGTCGCTAAATACTGCCGAATTAAGCGACGCAAAGAAATTGTCGGTATAGGGGACAACGGTACCCATATATCTCCTTACAAGCTCAGGATACTCCCTAACTGCCTCGCTGAAAGAACAAAAGATAATGCCAAGCTCGGCGAGAGTCTCCCTGAAAGTTGTCTTCACTGAAATGCTGTCCATAACTGCATCAACGGCAACACCCGAAAGATGTTTCTGTTCTTCAAGCGGGATGCCTAATTTGTCAAAAGTCTTTTTCAGTTCGGGATCAATGTCGTCGAGACTGGCTGGTGACGCCTTTTGCCTGGGGGCTGCATAATAAATTATATCCTGATAATTTATTGGAGGGATCGTAAGGTTCGCCCATGTAGGCATTTTCATTGTCTGCCAGTGCCTGTATGACTTCAGTCTGAATTCAAGCAGCCATTCAGGTTCTTTCTTTTTTTCCGAAATAAGGCGGATTATGTCTTCATTTAAACCCTTGGGAATCTTGTCGGTATCAATGTCCGTAAAAAACCCGTACTTATATTCACCTGAAGTTACATCATTTATTATCTTATCCTGATCATTTTCCATTTCATCCTGTTTATAGACCTAATCACCCTTAATTATTAACAAACTGAAATGTTAATTGTTGATATTACATTTTCTAATTTAAATTTAATCTAAATAAAGATGCAAAAATATTAAAAAATAGGTATACAGGGAAAAATTGATGCTGAAAAATTAAATGTCCGTCCTTCATGACATAAATCATTAAAAAGTAATATCCCAAATCTTTAATCGGCTCGAAATTATTTTTAATTTGGCGGCTTGTTAAATTCTGAAACAAGAATAAAATATAGAACTGTTTATATGCTTAGATCAATCAGGAAAATTGCTGAAAAGTACGATAAAAAGATCTTTCTTTTTGCGCTGACTTTGATTATGCCGCTTGGCCTTTTTGCTGCTGATGGCAAGGTGCCAATGATCGGACCTGTACGTGTTGAATTCATAATTTTCGGTCTTATACTTCTGGGTGTGGCATTGTTCCACAAACAGACTTTCTGGGTTGCAGTGACAGGATTGACTGTTCTTCTTGCCTTTAAGTTCATTTTTGATCCGGGATTTCATTTTTTTGAGCATTTCTTCGGCACAACCCCGATGAGCGAGCAGCTTATGGATAAGGAACTCAGGCAGGGTGAATGGGGTATAATACTCAACCTCCTTGGCCTCCTGCTGGGATTTGCAATGCTATCCAAAATATTTGAAGAGTCAGGTGTTCCTGATATCCTGCCGAGGTATCTTCCCGATGACTGGAAGGGCCCATTCCTTTTGCTTATTTTTGTATTTATTCTGTCTTCTTTCCTCGACAATATCGCAGCAGCCCTGATAGGGGGCACTATTGCGCTTGTAGTTTTTAAGAATAAGGTGCATATAGGCTATATTGCCGCAATGGTTGCGGCAAGCAATGCCGGAGGATCAGGAAGCGTCGTGGGGGATACTACCACCACTATGATGTGGATCGACGGAGTGTCTGCATTTAACGTGCTTCATGCCTATGTTGCTGCAGCAGCAGCTATGCTTTTCTTTGCATGGTTTGGCTCTCACCAGCAGGATAAGTACCAGCCAATCCAGAAAGAGGCCTCTCCTGATGTCAGAATCGACGGGAGCAAACTGTTTATAGTTGCACTCATTCTTGCAGGAGCAATAATCTCCAATGTCGTTTACGACATGCCTGCTCTCGGAGTTTGGATCGCTATAGTTATAGGATCCTTCATCCGTAAGGCTCCATGGAAAGAGGTCCCCGGAGCAATTAAAGGCACAGTTTTCCTCCTCTGCCTTGTCACTTGTGCGTCCCTTATGCCTGTGGAAGAACTGCCGAATGCCTCATGGGCGACAGCATTTGCCCTGGGTTTCCTGTCATCTGTGTTCGATAACATCCCGCTTACTAAACTTTGCCTCGACCAGGGCCATTACGACTGGGGAATGCTTGCATATACGGTAGGCTTTGGTGGTTCAATGGTCTGGTTCGGATCATCTGCTGGAGTCGCCATAACAAATAAATTCCCTGAAGGACGTAACGTGATTCTCTGGCTTAAAAAAGGCTGGCACGTGGCTGTTGCCTATATAATCGGCTTTTTCACCCTTTATCTGATTATGGGATGGGAACCTGCTGATAATAAGGAACACAAGGTCATAAACTGCCCTGTGCCCGGCTGCCCGATGGCTGGCCACGGACCCGAAGAAAAAGGTGCTTCTGCAGCTTATCTTGATCTTTTAAAGTAGTCCTGAACTAATATAATATCTTTTCGGCCTGATAATTGTATCTGAACTCTTTCAGAATATTTTATCTTTATTGTCACAAAATTCATTAAGATGAAAACCATTGTTACAATTTTCATAATTCTTCAGGCCTCTGTCATGACGCTCTATGCCGACCAGGAGAAAGAAATTAAAGCTCCCGTAAAACACGTTACAGTTTATCCCGACAGGGCCCAGGTGACGCATGAAGCTACAGTGGAAATCCCTTCAGGATCAACACTTCTTAAACTCACAGGCCTCTCTCCGTATATCGATCCCCAGAGCATTCAGGTAAAAGGCTACGGAGATTTCGTCATAATGTCAGTAAACCAGCAGAACAATTACCTGGAAAACCTTGAGGACCTGCCCGAAGTAAAAAACATCCGGAATCAGATTGAAACTCTTCAGGCAAAAGTTGAGGACGAAAAAACTGTGGTAACTGTGCTCCAGGAAAAAGAAGCCTTTCTCGTGGCAAACAGGGCTGTCCTTATCAAGGAAACAACATTCACTGCAGAACAGTTCAAAAATATAATGGACCTGTACACAAACAGCATGGATCAGGTAAAAACTGCTGTTCTCAAAAAGACCCGTATCATAAAGGATTATGAAAAACAGATAGCCGCCCTGCAGAAACAGATCTCCGATAAATTCGGGAAACAACAGCTTCCTTCCGGAGTTATTACCGTGTCGCTGAGCTCATCAAAACCTTCATCCGGTAAATTGTCATTTTCCTATGTGGTAAGCAATGCAGGCTGGTACCCTTCATATGATATCAGAGTTGATGATATTACCAAACCCGTTACTTTATTCTATAAAGCTAATGTATTTCAGAATACCGGAGTTTCATGGAAAGATGTAAAATTGAGTTTTTCAAATGCAACTCCATGGATTGCAGGAGATATACCGGTCCTTGACACATGGTTTATAGATTATTACATTCCTGAACCCAAACCCGGCATTGTATTGCGCGGATATGCTTCGGGCGTAAAACGTGCCAACGAACAGGTCATGGCTGAAATGGACGCTGCAAAAAATGCAGAAATGAAGGAAGTTGAAGTCATGCCTGCTCCTGTCGATAAAAGAACCGGTGAGACAACTGTCACATTCGATATTACAGTGCCCTATACTCTCGAACCTGACGGTAAGGTTCAGACAATTGAAATACAGCGAACAACCACTCCGGCCGGATTTAAATACCTCACTGTTCCCAAACTGTCTCCTCTGGCTTATCTTACGGGAAATATAACTGACTGGGCAAAGCAGGGTCTTATAAGCGGAGAAGCAACTCTCTATTTTGAGAACACTTTTGTCGGAAAATCATATCTGAATGTAAATCAGCTTAAAGATACTCTGACAGTTTCTCTTGGCACTGACAACAGCATCCTCGTTAAAAGGGAAAAAAGGCAGGATTACACAAGCAAGCGAACCCTCGGATCGAACAAGACTGAGACATATTCATTCCTCATTACCCTGCGGAACAACAAGAATTCTGCAATAAGGATTTCAGTGAATGATCAGATCCCGGTTTCGTCCAACAGCGGCATCGAAGTTGATGCTGTCGAGCTTACCGGAGCAAAGTTTAATCCCCAGACGGGCGAGGTAAAATGGGATCTTGATCTGAAACCGCAGGAAAACCGGCAGCTTATACTTACCTATTCGGTCAAATATCCGAAAGATAAAACCATTATACTTGAATAATATGACCGGAATGATATGAAGATCCTGGGTAATCTCATCTGGTTGATTTTTGGCGGCATAATAATAGCTGTTGAATACTTCATAGGAAGTCTGATCCTCATGATAACCATAGTAGGTATCCCTTTCGGACTTCAGACCCTGAAAATGGGGTCACTTGCTGTCTGGCCATTTGGCCGGACAAGCAGGATAGCCGAAAAGGGATCCGGCTGCCTGAATGTTCTGATGAATGTTCTGTGGCTTCTTTGCGGTGGTATCTGGATAGCCCTGACCCACGCCTTCCTGGGTGTGATCCTTTGTTTTACCATTGTCGGAATACCGTTCGGCACTCAGCACTTTAAACTTACTGAGCTGGCTATCAATCCATTTGGCCGGAGGATTATGCACACATGACCTTTATAAAACCATAACGGGAAATATAGTTTTGTATAATGAGCAATTCTGAAAACAGCCAGACCCCTATCGGAAATTTCGGTAAATTCGGACTTTTGGATCATCTGACAAGAAATGTTTCAATTAAAAACAAGGGCACAGTCAAAGGGATCGGGGATGATTCAGCAGTAATCGATACTTCAGGAGAACTGTCTCTGGTCTCAACCGACCTCCTTCTCGAAGGAATCCATTTCAATTTAATTTACACCCCGCTCAGGCATCTTGGCTATAAAACTGTCATAAGGGCAATTTCTGATATTTATGCCATGAACGGCGTCCCGGGTCAGATACTTATCGGACTTGGATTAAGCTCGAAATTTTCGGTTGAAAAAGTGACAGAGCTTTATGAGGGAATACTCCTTGCCTGCCGGAAATACAATGTTGATCTCGCCGGCGGTGATATAACAAGTTCTCTCACCGGACTTACCCTGAGTGTTACGGCAACAGGGACAGTTGAAAGGGAAAAACTGGTTAACCGGGATGGGGCCGGTCCGAATGATCTGATTTGTGTTACAGGCAATTTCGGAGCTGCCTTCATGGGACTTCAGATCCTTGAAAGAGAAAGGAAACTGTTCAGCAGGGATAGTGGCTTCAAACCCGATTTTGCCGGTTTCGAATATATTATCGAAAGGCAGCTGAAGCCGGAATTCCCCGCAAATGTGGTCCGACACCTGAAAGAAGCGGATATCAGGCCAACGGCAATGATAGATGTCTCCGACGGTCTTGCATCAGATCTTATTCATGTCTGCAGGCTTTCAGGAACAGGTTGCAGGATCTGGTACGAAAAGATACCCATCGATCTTGAAACATCAAAAGCAGCTGAAGAGTTTCAGATGGATCCTGCTACTCCTGCATTGAACGGAGGTGAGGATTTTGAACTTCTCTTCACGGTTCCGGTTGATTACGCAGATAAGATAAGGGATATTCCGGGTGTATCATTAATCGGTCATATGACAAATGCCGATCTGGGATATAAGCTGATAAACGAGGAAGGATCAGAAATAACCCTAAAGGCTCAGGGTTGGGAAATGTCGGAAGGTTGATCCTATCTCGGTCCCCTTATTATCCCTCTTTCTGATTTTCTTATGAATTCGAGAATATAATCCCTGTCGGGAGAAGATATAACCTCCTTTTCAATATAATCAAGCGCCTGGCTAATATTCATTCCGTTCAGATAAATAGCCCTGTAGATGTTATGGATATTATTGATCCTTGCAGTATCAAATCCTCTGCGGGTAAGGCCCACCGAATTAAGACCCATAAATGAGAGAGGATCCCTGTCAGCCTTAATGAACGGGGGCACATCGGTCCTTACCTTTGATCCTCCTCCTATAAATGCGTGACCTCCTATCCTTGAGAACTGATGAACAAGCGATCCGGCGCTTATTATTGCCCAGTCATCAACTTTAACCTCACCTGCAAGTCCCGTACCATTGCCAAGTATGCAGTTATCTCCTAACAGGCAGTCGTGGCCGACATGGGCATATGCCATAATGAGGCAGTTCCTTCCCACAACGGTTTTACCGGCTGCCACAGTACCCCTGTTTACTGTTGATCCTTCCCTTAGAGTCGTACCATCTCCTATCTCTGCAGTAGTTTCTTCCCCTGCAAATTTCAGGTCCTGGGGAATTGCCGAAACAACAGCTGTAGGGAAGATCTTGCAGTTCTTTCCTATCCTGGCTCCATAGAGAATTGTGGAATGAGGACCGATCCAAGTACCTTCACCGATTTCAACATTATCATCTATATAGGCAAAAGGTTCCACAGTAATATTTTCAGCCAGCCTGGCTCCCGGATGAACAAATGCCAGATTTGAGATCATATTAAAGATTATTTATTTTTAATTACCTGGGCTGTCATTTCACCTTCAGCTACTAGGTGATTTCCGACAAACGCCTGCCCGTACATCATTACTATTCCTCTCCTCATTGGTTCAACAAGTTCCATCTTAAGCAAAAGAGTATCGCCCGGCACAACCTTATGCTTGAATTTAAGCTTGTCGATCTTAAGGAAATAGGTTGAATACTTTTCAGGTTCATCAACACCGCTCAGCACAAGAAGTCCGCCGCATTGTGCAAGCGATTCGACGATCAGGACTCCGGGCATAACAGGTTCATCAGGAAAGTGGCCCTGGAAAAAATGTTCGTCAAATGTCACATTCTTTATGCCTACAACAGTAGTTTCGTCGAGTGAGATAACCTTATCAACAAGGAGGAAGGGATACCTGTGTGGCAGGCGTTTCTTTATATCTTCAAGAGTATATACCGGAGGTACAGATGGATCATAATCTGGTATATTCTTTTTGGAATGAGCTTTCTTTATTTCCTGTCTTATAAGTTTCGCAAGTCTTGTATTTGCATAATGGCCGGGCCGGGTTGCAACAACCTTTCCTTTGATCGGCTGGCCGACAAGAGCCAGATCACCCATTATATCGAGCAATTTATGACGGGCTGGTTCATTGGGGTATCTGAGTTCGGTATTGTTGAGGATACCTGCAGTATGCTTATTTATTCCCGGTCTGTTGAACATCTTCGCTATCCTGTCAATCTCCTCCTGCTCGACCTCTTTTTCAAGAATGACAACAGCATTATCAAGATCTCCTCCCTTGATGAGCCCCATCCGGTGCAAAGGTTCGAGTTCATGGAAGAAAACGAATGTACGGCTTTTGCTTATCTCTTCTTCAAAGTCATCTATCGAATCAAGAATTGCATACTGGTTCCCCAGCACTTTTGAATTATAATCGATAAGGACATTTATGCTAAGGTGATCATCGGGATATACTATCAGGTCGACGCCATGTTCTTCATCCGAATAAACTATCTTCTGCTTTACTACGAAATAATTCCTCTCTTCCTTCAGCTCGGTGAACCCGGCCGACTTGAGAGCTTCCGTAAATTTCCAGGCTGCACCCCCCATTATCGGAGCTTCAGGCCCATCGAGTTCAATGAGTGCATTATCAACCCTGAGGCCGTGAAGAGCGGCAAGCGCATGCTCAATTGTTGAGACAGAAGCATTGTTCTGAACCAGGGTTGTCCCCCTGGATGTATCGGTGACATTCTCTGCCACGGCATCTATTATCGGCCTTCCGGGCAGATCAGTCCTGCAGAATTTGTATCCATGATTGGCCGGAGCCGGCTTGAAGGTAATGTTGACATTTACTCCGGTATGCAGACCTCTCCCGCTCAGTGCAACCTCTTTTGCAAGTGTTCTTTGTTTCTCACTCATCCCTGTTCAATAGTTTTTACAATCCGGGTACAAAAAAAATCAAAAAAACCGAACTATCAAACGATCAAGCCTTTTATGATACATCCCGAATGGTCTGATGGTCTGAAATTATTTATTTTTCAGCGATTCCACCTGCTTTTCAAGCGCATCAAGTTTCGTTTTCATTTCCGGGAGCCTTTTAAACAGAACAGATGACCTGAGAAAATCACGGTACTCAATGGCAGGAGTGCCAAGCAATGTAAGATTTTCCTGTTTAACATCTCCGGGAATACCCGCCTGGGCTCCAATTTTCACTCCGTCAGCTATCTTTATATGCCCTGATATCCCAACCTGCCCTCCAAACATGCAATTCCTGCCTATCTTTGAGGAACCGGCCACTCCACATTGTCCTGCCATAACCGTGTTCTCGCCAACTTCGACGTTATGCCCGATCTGAATAAGGTTATCGAGCTTCACTCCCTTTCTGATTATTGTTGAACCCATTGTTGCCCTGTCGATGGCAACATTGGCGCCAATTTCAACATTGTCCTCCAGAACGACATTCCCGAGCTGAGGGATCTTCATGAATTCATTGTCGGACTGGGGAGCAAAACCAAATCCGTCACTCCCGATAACAGACCCGGCGTGAATTATGCAATTATTGCCTATGACACAGTCGTGGTAGATTTTTACACCGGAATTTAAAGTACATCCCCTGCCAAGGCTGGTATTGTCGCCTATGAAAACATGAGGATAAAGGGAACATTCATCTCCTATTACACAATTTTCGCCAACATAAACATATGGTCCTATAAATACATTATTTCCGACAGTAGCGGATGGCTCTATTACGGCAGAGGGATGAATGCCTTTTTTTCGGGGCCTTGCAGCATCGACCATCTGGAGGAGCGATGCAAACGATTCATAGGCATTGTCGACCTTTATCATCGTTGCCTCAACCTTATCCGACGGAACAAAGTTTTTGTTGACAAGGACAATCGATGATTTTGTCGAATATATGTAATGTTCATATTTGGGATTTGCCAGAAACGAAAGCGCTCCCGGATGACCTTCTTCAATTTTTGCAATTGTACTGACTTTAACTTCCGGATCACCTACTATCTCACCCTTCAGGAATCCGGCAATAGTTGATGCATTAAATTCCATGTTCTCTATTTGTTTTTATCTGAGTTCTTTTGGATAACATAAAAAATACTTTGTGACCTTTTCCGACAGAAGGTCATGGTCAAACATATCTGAAACTTCTCTTATTCCGGCTGTTTTCCCGTTTTTAAGCAGAATTCTGACTTCAGGGGCATCAGGTGCATATGTCAGATTTGAAATGCTGTCGGTAAAAATATAATATCTGGAGATCTGCTGATCAATTTTCATCATAACACGGGCTTTTTCCCTAAGTTCCTCAATCCTGTCTTCAGGAAAAGGCCTGTTCTGAAGTTCGACAGCAAGCAGATTTCTGCTGATAAGCCGCCCTGCAAGGTCAGCCAGGACAGGATCATCATGATCAGCCCAGTATTTTGCAGAGGAAAGGATATCAGAGTCATCAAGACGGGTAAAATTTGCAGCAATGAGACCAGGTGTAAAAACGCCCCTGTTTTCAAGTTCCTCAGGACCAATATTATTATAAAGGAAAAACCTGAGGGCTGGTGTCGCATAAAGGTCAATTCCTTTCATTGCCAGTTCCTTTGCCCTTGCAAGCACATTTTCAAGAAGACTTTCAGATGACAGAACTGTCTTGTGCATATATACCTGCCAGTACATCAACCGTCTTGCTATAAGGAACTTTTCTACCGAATATATCCCCTTTTCATCAATTACAAGTCTCCCGTCAACAACATTCAGCATCCTGATGATCCTGTCGGATCCAACAGAACCTTCAATTACTCCTGTAAAAAACGAGTCGCGCTTCAGGTAATCAAGTCTGTCCATGTCCATCTGCCCTGCAATGAGCTCATGCAGGAACCTGCGGTTATAGGTCCCTTTAAAAATCTCAATTGCCAGATCAAGCCTGCCGCTAAAAGTTTCATTCATACGCTCCATTAGCAGAAGCGAAAGAGCTTCATGATCGATTCCATTTATAAGAGAAGTCTCGAGAGCATGTGAAAAAGGGCCGTGCCCGATATCATGAAGCAGAATTGCTACTAGAGCAGCTTCCTCTTCCATGTCAGAAATTTCCACATTCTTGCTTTTCAGTGTGGCCAGAGCTGTTTCCATCAGATAAAGAGCACCAAGACAATGTTGAAACCTGCTGTGATTTGCCCCGGGATAAACAAAACTTGTAAGACCGAGCTGCTTGATGTTGCGAAGACGCTGAAACCATGGGTGCCCGACAATGTCATATATCAGATCGCCCGGGATACTTATAAATCCATAAACCGGATCATTGATAATTTTTCTCTTATTTGTAATAAATGTCACCCTGAAATTTTCAGCTTACAAAATTATGAATTGTTTTGATTGAGAAGTCAATCACATGACAGCTGTTTTACCCGGAAATTAATAATTTTAAAATTAATGTTAAAGACCGTACTATTCAGGCATCACATTTGATACTTTCACCGTCTTTATAGCGTCAAAAACTGAAAAGCAAACCCTAAAACCGCCCGAAATATGAAGATCGAGATTAAGGGACTGAATAAAATATATCCAAACGGCAATCAGGCCCTTAAAAATATAAACCTTGAATTCGGGACAGGGATGTTCGGGCTTCTCGGGCCCAACGGAGCAGGAAAATCAACACTTATGCGGATACTTGTCACCCTCATGAAACCGACATCCGGGATGGTTATGGTCGACGGGATGGATATTCAGAAACACAGGAAAGAAATACGAAGCATGCTCGGCTACCTTCCACAGGATTTCAGGTTTTTCACATCTCTAAAGACATGGGAATTTCTCGATTATTCAGGTTCTCTGGCAGGTATGAAAAATAAAAGGGAAAGGCTCGTTGAAGTCGACAGGCTTCTCGATCAGGTCGGATTGCTTGAGGTACGCGACAGACAGGCCAACCGGCTTTCTGGCGGTATGAAAAGACGACTCGGGATAGCTCAGGCTCTTATAGGAAATCCAAGGATAATAATCGTCGACGAACCTACAACAGGGCTCGACCCCGATGAAAGAATAAGATTCAGGAATATCCTTTCTCAGTTAAGCCAGAATGACGTTACAATTGTGCTTTCAACTCACATTGTGGGGGATATATCCTCTACCTGCCAGGGAATGGCGCTTCTCAACAGGGGTGAACTTGTCTTTTCAGGCTCCCCCGAAAACCTGGTAAAACAGGCCGAAAAACATGTTTTCAAACTTAAGCTTGCACAGCGGGAATACGATATTGTAAAGGAAAAATACAATGTAATCTCAACATTGCCGGTGGAAAATGGATGGGAGGTCCAGATAGTATCAGATGAAATTCCTGAATTTGACTCAGAGGCCATAGCTCCAAACATCGAACATGCCTATGTCTTTTATATGGAACATAAACTTCATGCCGATTTATCAGAATAAAAAATGGCACTGTTTCACAATATAAGAAGTGTAGCCAGATATGAGGCTAAGATCCTTAGAAGAAGCTGGTTCTTCAGGCTTTTTTCGATCGGATCGCTCTTTATTTTTACTATGATGAACATAGGTGTGTTCTCACCTGTCGGAGAGGAAGACTGGGACCTTGTATCAATTCCTTCATCATTGCCACTCATCAACCTTTACCTGCTGAACATCGGCCAGGCAATAATAGTGATCTTCCTTGCATCGGATTTTCTGAAAAGAGATAAGAAGGTCGACACCAATGAAGTCCTTTATACAAGGCCGATGTCGAATTTTGAATACATACTCGGGAAAACCCTCGGAATACTGAAACTCTTTATCGGCCTCGATATGATTATCCTGCTGATCGGCCTGATTATTAATTTGATCTCCAAAAGAATGACAGTCGACTGGATGTCATACCCTGAATACCTGCTCATAATTCCCGTACCCACGATTATTTTCAGCCTGGGACTTGCATTCCTGCTTATGTCAGTTATCAGGAACCAGGCAATTACCTTTCTTATACTTCTGGGAATAGCCGCACTTGACATTTTCTGGCTTTTTCACAGAATGGGATCCATATTTGACTATATGGCTTTCGGATTCCCGGTTTTCAAATCGGGCCTGATAGGATTTGACAACCCCGACAGGATTTTGAACCAGCGGCTCCTTTATCTGTTCCTGGGATTATCCCTTGTAATGGCAACCATTCTGCTGTTCAGGCGTCTTCCACAATCAAGGCTCCATACTTCGCTCTCGGTGATCCTCATGTTTGTATTTTTTACAGGCGCCGTGATCTGCGGATACAACACCTATTCATTTTATGAAAAAGAACTTTTGGCAAAGGAGCTTACTGTTGAGACAAACCGTCAGTATGAGAATGAAGAATTTGTTACCCTGACAGATGCCTCAGTGGAATTTCAGCAGAATAATGGGTCATTTTCCGCCTCGGCAGAACTAAAATTCATCAATGACAATAAATATCCGCTCGAAAAGATTTTATTTTCTATTAATCCTGATCTTAGGGTAACAAAGGTTGCGACAGTTAATTCGGAAATCAGTTTCAGGCAGAACAGGCAAATAATTGAGATCACTCCTTCCCCAGGGCTTGAGCCCGGACAAAAGGATTCACTAACAATACATTATGAAGGTTCGATAGACGAATCATTCTGCTATCCCGACTATTCCGGCAACATTAAGGAAAATCCCTATCTCATTGCGATGGTCAGGGTTAACCGGCGTCAGGCATTTCTCGATAAAGATTTTGTCCTTCTCACCCCTGAGACATACTGGTATCCTGTACCCGGCCTCAATTATTATCCCTCTAATCCTGCAAGGGTAAAGATCGATTTTACAAAATACACCCTGAGGGTTAAACCGCACGATGGCCTCGTTCCGGTCTCACAGGGAAAAATGCATAATGAAAACGGATATTTTACCTTCAAACCCGACTCGCCGCTTACAGGGATAACACTTGCCATCGGAAATTATCAATCAGATACCCTGACTGTCGACTCTGTAACCTATCTGACATATCATTTCCCGGGTCATGATTATTACAAAGCCGATCTGTCCCTTTTAAAAGACACTCTCGGACTTCTTGTTTCCGGAATAATGAGAGATCTGGAGACAAGCTTTTCCACTTCATATCCGTTCAGCCAGCTGAGCCTTGTTGAAGTACCAATACAGTTTTTTTCTTACCCGAGAATGAATACTCAGACAAGAGCCGAACTTCAGCCGTCGATGGTGCTTCTTCCGGAAATGCTCTCAACTCTGAGGAATGCAGGTTTCGGAAAGAGGTTTACCCAACAGAAAAAAAGAATGGCAAGGAACAACCAGGTGATTACCGATAAGGAGCTGCAGGTAAGGATTTTCAATGACTTCATCAGAAATACATTCATAAGTGGTGAGGATTTCAGGTTTATAAACGGTGTTGCAATCAACGAGCCGGTTCGTTACAGACTGGGCCCAAGCTTTTATTTTTTCAAAAACAACTTTTCATCCTCCGAATACCCTGTCCTAAATGCGGTCTTTGAATCTCACCTTCAGAAACAGGTCGAACCACAGTCAGGTTTCAGGGAAATTACCGGTGGACTTTCAGATAATGACAGGGCAAACCTGATTCTTAGAAATTCAAGTTTCAGGAATATACTGGCACAGAATCCCAAAGGTGATACCCTCAGAATAGTGCTTACATTAAAGGGCGACTATCTGTTCAACCTTTTCAGGTCGAAGGCGGGTATTGACGAATTCAGGGGCTGGTTCTCAAAATACATCGATGACAATAAGTTCCGGACCGTTGACATACTAACCTTCAACAATGATATGAAGGAGAAATTCGGATTTGAATTCTACCCATATCTTCACGACTGGTTCAACAACAGGGAACAGCCAGGTTTTCTGTTCAGCAGCCTCCAGGCCGGACAGGTCGTTGTTGATGACATGACAAAATACCTGGTTTCGTTCATTGCGTCAAACCCGGAACCTGTTGCCGGAATATTCAACATTTCCTTTAGGACCGGAGGAAAAGGACCGGGAGAAGAAATGTCAGGAACAGTCAGGAGCGGACCCGGATCTGTTACCTATTCGATCTCAATGCAGGGAAGAGGCATGGAAGCAGGTGATATTTCGAAAATTGTCATTCTTGGTCCACGTGAATCAAAGAAAATAAATATTATACTCGACTATGAGCCAAGGGCCCTGTTGGTTAATACCCTGTTCTCAAAGAATATCCCCGGCGAAATCAATCTTCCAATAGAAGAAATAAAAAAATCCAGAGACATGTCTTCCCTTTCCGAAGGCGAAGAACTGCTGCCATCAACGCCTGAATCCAGCTTTCCCGGCGAAATAATAGCCGACAATGAAGATCCGGGATTCGATGACGGAAATGTTGAAATTCAAAGTCGTCTCAAAAAAATTCTTGGAATTAAGAAAAGAAGCGGCACCGAATATGACAATATTAACATGTTCTGGGCTCCCGAATACTGGCAACCCGTTGTAATGTGGTCATATTATGGCAAATATATCCGGTCAGCTGTATATACACGTGCTTCGCGGGAACAAAGGAAAATAGCCTGGAAGGTGAAAATCGACAAGCCAGGCTTTTATGATATTTACTGCTATATCGGCATGACAGGCAACAGGATGACAATCAACAAAGGACCAGCAGCTCCACTGCCTCCTCCCGGGCCGGGAGGCAACAGGGATGGCGAAAATGTATTTAAGGATCTTCATTATACAATATACCATGATGAAGGCGCCGATGAGGTGACCCTTGAATATGAAAATGCAGAGCCAGGCTGGAATATGCTTGGAAGGTATTACATATCATCCGACAGTGCAAAAATAGAGCTCTCGAATAAATCAACCGGAAAAATGGTGATCGGGGATGCCGTAAAATGGGTTAAGGTAAATTGAAATTTTATTAATAAATCCTCATTAAATGAGACAATTTAGCATAATAAAAAGATTGGTATTCAGTGCACTATCACTATGGTTCACGTCCGGCTATTCACAACAGGGGCTGACCCTCACTCAGGCTCTCGGCATAGCCGAATCAAACAGCCCTTCAATGAAGAGGACCCGACTCAGCCTTATCAGGAGCCAGGAAAACCTCAACGCCCAGAATGCAGCCCTAAAATCCCAGTTCTCTCTTACTGTCAATCCTATCGGATACAGCCAGAACAGATCATTCAACGACCTTATATCGAAGTGGAATTCAATGAAGACCACCGAAAGCTATGGCCTTTTCACTGTTTCGCAGCCGATAGTCTTTACCGATGCAAGAGTCTCCCTTGTTAACAGGTTCGGGTACCGCGATTCATATTCGGAATATACAAATTCGACAACAAAAGGATTCAGCAATGACCTTTCGCTTAACTTCGACCAGCCTCTTTTCACATACAACCGTACAAAGCTCCAGCTGAAGGAACTTGAGCTCGCTCTTGAAAATTCAAAGATCAGCTATGCGATCCAGCTCATGTCGCTTGAAAAAAGTGTTACACAGGCATTTTACTACGTATATCAGCAGCAACAGAGCATGGAAATAGCCCGGCAGGCTTTTACCAATATGCAGCAAAGCTATGATATTATCAAAAACAAGGTTGATGCAGGCATTTCGGCACGTGAGGAGATGTTCCAGGCTGAGCTGAACCTTGCCACGGCAAAATCTGATTTCGAGAACAAACAGGTTGAGCTTGAGAATGCAAAGGACCAGTTCAAAATACTTATCGGGATGAACCTTTATGACGATATAATTGTACTTCCCGATATTTCCGTCGACACTGTGAATGTAGACATCTCCTTTGCAATAGATCAGGGGCTGGCAAACAGGATGGAACTCAGGCAGAGGAAGATCGACATCGAATCATCACAATTTGATCTGATCCAGACAAAAGCGCTGAATGAATTCAAGGGAAGCCTTGGCCTCTCAATC
>JAAYUS010000119.1 GCA_012517605.1 Bacteroidales bacterium | reverse complement strand
TGGATGTAACCATGGATATTAGACTTGGATACCTCCGGTATCTCACCTTCCTGATCATCCCTGTACATATTTAATCTTCTCTTTGTGGATCTGAAACCTTTAAAACAAATTTTGGAACAAAGATGTGTATAAAGGGTAGCCCCGGGAGAGGGGTTGGGGTGAGGCCGGTTGCCGTGCTGCCCTCTGCCAAAAAAAGCAGAGACGCTCAAATGTGGCGTCTCCGCGGGTATTCATGAAATAGAACGGAATGAAAGCTGTTTAATCGTTGAAGGTAAAGGCAAGGCCGATCTCGAAAGGTTCGAGATTCAAACCTTCAGGGCCTTTCAGATCCTGGAACCAGGGAGTAAGGTAATATGTGCCGAAGATCGTCAGGTTTTCAAATCCGATCCTTCCGGTGACACCTCCGCGCAAAAGGTTCAGATTATAGTCACCTCTTGTCTTTACCTTCTCGCCATCTTCATAAAGAAGTTTTGTTCGTGCATGGATTTTCAGGCCGCCGATTACACCTGCCGCAACACTCAGCCTGCTGCTGTAGCCTGCCGGTATCTGTACTTCAAGTAATAGTGGCACATTGAGATAAAGTACGTCGAATTTTGATTTTTTAATTGCATCAATATCGGCAGGGATAAGTTCACCGATGGTCCCGTTTCCGACAACACCGATGGTGCTTGAACCTTCGAATCTGTATGTATTCCAGTTCAGGCCCAGCCCTGTTACAAGTCCCGAATGACGGCCAAATCCGATATTGGCCTGGGTTAAATTCAGGTTAAAGCAGTTTGAATTGCTCGCATCGAGTGTCATATATGATATTTCAGGAGGGAGGGTGTTGGAAGAAACGTGATTATAGTTGTTGAACCCAATCTCGAAGCCGGCCCAGTGACCTCTGAAATACCTGGCCCCCCTGTCACGGTCGTTATCTTCCTGACCCCAGTATCTGTCTCTATCGTAATTTATCTCAGGCTCATATTTTTCAACATCAAGTTTTCTTCCTTCCGGCGTTTCCCTGATATTAAGAGCTCTGTTTCCCATTTTTACAATTACGATCGAATCATTTCCGACAAAACGTATCAGATCATTCCCAACTACTACCGTAAGGTCTTCATGTCCGTCTTTAATTGCCGTATCCTGCTTTTCAACTGGTAAAGTATCGTTCGACTGCAATGCAAATGACTGGCAGATCATTGCAGCGGCTGATAATAAAAAAATCATCTTCTTCATGGCTTGCTTTCTTTTCTTGTATTTTTCAATGCTGTGACGGACAGTTTCGGTAAAAAGTTACAGCGAACCTGATGTTCTTCTGACTGGTGCGTTGAATTTAAGCAGGGAAGATGTGAAAACATACGATTTTACCTCACCTTTCTCATCTGTGTTCCTGTGGAGTGTCATTTCCCAGCCAAGGAGTTTGTTTATCCCTGTGATCCCAGCCGAGGCAAGCTCGAATCTTTCGACAGGTCTTTCGGGCATAATGGTATCCCTCATTATCCGCTGATGGAAGAACCTTGCTATGAACCTGTCGACGTTGCTGCGGTTGTCCTCGATAAATTCGGGGACATACTTCGGCCTGTAAGTTCTTATAAGGAAGCTGTTTTTGCTGCCTGAAACTGTCAGTTCCGAAGGAGTCGTAACGGAAACCATTGCAAGCGGCTCATATCTTTCGGGTTCATTTACGGCTGCAACCTGTGTTATGTCAATGACGGAGTCTGCAGTTTTCTGCAGGGCTATATCGGCAGCGCTGATTTTTTCGGTCGCTGCAACAACGCGGTTCACCTCAGGTAATGTTCCGGTAGTGGTTTCTTCAACCCTTAAAACAGGGGATTGAGGCTGAAGATAAATTGTATCAATTGTTACATTTTGCACTATGCTGTTTTCAGGGATGTATCCTTCCCTGCGGGCGGAAAATACGGAGATCATGAGCAGCAATATGGCTGCTGCTGCACTTAGTCCGATAAAGGCCAGCCTTATATATCCCCGGGCAACTGTTAGTCTTTTTAGGGAGCTTTTTCGCCTGAATACTTCTGCTGTTGGCCTGAGTCTTATCTTCTGATATTGATCGTATCTCTTTCTTTTTTGTTCATCACTGGAGATTATCTCATTCAGCTCGGCCTTCTGACCCGGGGTGATGTCATTTTCAAGGTTTGAAATGCACAGATAATCGAATTGCGAATCACTAAGGTCGCCGGCCGATCTGAAAAGAACCTCCTTATTTCTGAAATCATATTCCGGTGAGGCAAGGGTAACAAGTTCAAGATCCTTCAGCTCGTCCTGGAGATCAGGATTTTCTTTCAGAAAGGCAATAAGAAGTTCTTCCTCCGGTCCTGTAAGTTTACCGTCGAGCCAGTCGATGAACCAGATTTCGTAATTTGACCTGTCGGGTTTCATTTATATCACTGTTTCGATTTTACCGATAAAGCTTCTTAGCGCCACACGTCCCCTGTAAATATTGATCTTGACCTGAGCTTCGGTCAGGCCTGTTATTTCTCCTATTTCCCTGTAAGAGTATCCCTCATAATCCCTCAGAAGTATAAGCGACTTCTGGTTTTCCGGCAGCCTGTCGAGTGCCAGGTGAAGTATTTCGTTGAGATCGCTGTACTGTGTATCTGCCATCCATCCCGACTGGTCGGCATCGTCGAGGGCCGACAGGCGGCTTTCCTTCCTTATGGTGTCGATCATTGTATGGTAGGCAGTTGTGAACAGCCACGATTTTACAACGGGATATTCGATTTCAGTCACGTTTCTCCAAAGCTTCTCATAACTCTCCTGAACGATATCGTTTGCCCTGTCTTCATCCTTCAGGTTCGAACGGATAAAGCGGTATACCGAATCGGAGAATTCTTCAACTGACCTGTTATATTCCTTAACTGTCATAAAAGCAGATACAGCATAAAGACGGATAAAAT
>JAAYUS010000118.1 GCA_012517605.1 Bacteroidales bacterium | reverse complement strand
GCATGATATGACATTATCTGATGGCAGATACCCCTGCCGGCATCATAGAACTTTTCAATACCCTGTTCAGCAACAATATTCCTTATTTCCTGATACTGGTTAGCAAGCTTTGAATCGGGCGGAGGCGCATTATGGTCGAGTACAACAAGCATTTGTGAAGGGTCGGCAACCCTGACTCCTCCCATCTTCTGAAAGGTTTTGAAAATACTTGCTGTATTGTCATGCGTAAGGATTATATCGGGGCGGGCAAAAACAATTGCTCCGGCAGGAGCATTGAATATTTTCTCTGCGAAAGTCATTGGTTTCATATCTGTATTCTCTGATTAAAAAAGGCCTCCATGGAGATATATCTCATACTGTACCTCAGAAAAAGGTTCTGCAAAGACCGTAAGTCCGGTTCTAAGGCTGGTAATTTCACCAGTAACCAGATCAATTTTAATTTTATCGCCATCATTCAATGTCAGATCTGCAATATTACGGCAGGTTATCACGGGCAGTGCAGCATTTATTGCATTTCTTTCATATATAGCTCCAAACGATTCGGCAACAATAGCCGTGACACCAAGTGATTTGAAACAGTCAACTGCCTGTTGACGGGAGCTGCCGGATCCGAAATTCTTGCCTGCCACAACAATATCCCCCGGAGAAGCTTTTCTGGCAAAATCCTCATTACCCTCCAGGTTATCGAAGGTATACTGACCCATTTCCCGGATATCCGTTATGGCAAGGTATCTGTTATGAAAGATCATGTCGGTATCGATATTGTCTTTTCTTATCAGCCATATCTTCCCTTCTATGATCCTGCTTTTTTCCGAACCGGGTTCACGTTCAGGTTTTCCGGCCTCTTTTCTGACCATTGTAACTGCTGCTTTGAATTCAACAGGTTTGTCAGGAATATTGCCGGGATCAGTTATACATCCTGCAACAGCTGAGGCTGCAACAATTTCAGGTGATGCAAGGTAAACGCTTCCTTTTCCCTGCTTTCCCGGAAAATTACGGTTCCCAGTGCTGATTGTAATTTCTCCCTGCCCGTTTTGTCCAACCTGGCCTGCAGCGCATCCTGCACATCCTGCATTTGATACCAGTGCCCCGGCTCTTTTGAAAATATCAAGTAGGCCTGACGATAGACATTCTCGCCAGATGGAGTCGGTGGCAGGTACTATTTTAAGGACAACACCCGGTGCAACCCTCCTGTTATCGAGGATGGCCGCAGCTTTTTCCATATCTTCCATCCTTCCGTTTGTACAGCTGCCAATAAAGGCTGAGTCAATCTTAATGCCGTTTACAGACTCTAAATCAACAGTGTCATGGGGCGCACCCGGGCGTGACACCATTCTCACAAACCTGGAGATATCGATATCCTCGATCATGCTGTAATTTGCATCGTTGTCGGCATAAACAGGTTTGAACTGCTCCCCTGATTTCTTCATGCAATAATCAATTATCTTCTTATCGGGCGGGAAAAGTATTATTATTGCCCCCATTTCAGTTGCCATTGATGAGATTGTAATTCTCTGGTCAAGAGAAAGTTTATCAGCTGCATCTCCATATAACTCAACTGAATATCCAAGCAATGAGTTTGCCCCGTACCTTGAAAGAAGGTTAAGAGCTATATCCTTGGCGCTGACACCGGAGGGAAGATCTCCTTTCAAATTAATTCGAACTGATGGAGGAACCCTGAACCATATACGACCTTTGCTCCATGCTGCTGCAATATCCATGTCGCCCATCCCCTGGCCGAAAGCTCCTATTGCCCCAAGAATATTTGCGTGAGAGTCGGTGGATACAGCTGTGGCACCCGGATAAACTAATCCTTCATCAATAGCGATATGGGTTCCGATACCTGAGTCGATATCAAACACTTTTATTCCGTTGTTTCTGGCGAACTGCCTGCATATATGCTGGTTGACGGCATATTTCTGATCGGAGCCTCCGGGATTGCAGTCGAAAGTAAAGAATGTGCATTGCGGATCATCAATGCCCAGGTTGTGGTCAAGAATGTTTTTTACAACATTGGCTCCGCCAAAATCGCGAGCAATCCTTGCATCAATTTTTATATCAACTATGTCGCCCGGTTTTACCGAATCATATTTTGAATGGCGGGCAAGTATTTTTTCAAGCAATGTCATTGACATAGAATATATGTTTTATTTCATCAGAAAACTGCTTTATACGAACTGTGCCCTGTATGCTTTGGGTGATACTCCTTCAGCTTTCCTGAACTGTTTATTGAAATTGGAAATGCTTGAAAAGCCGCATTCGGTTGCCACTTGACTGATGTGATATCGGGTTTCACGAAGTAAATGACATGCCTTGGTCATTCTCACCTTATTAAGATATTCAATAAATCCGGTTCCTGAATTCTTCTTAAAGAAACGGCTGAAGGCAAAAGGACTCATGTGTGCTATTTTGGAGATTTTTTCAAGAGTAATGGGTTTGTGAAAGTTCTCCCTGACATAAGTGTACACCTCGGTCATTTTCCTGTTGCCTCTTTCATCGTGAGAGTGCCTGTAATTCTCGGAACATAACGCTGTTTTCCGTTCGGATGTGCATAGTACTTTAAGTACATGAAAAAAGTTGATCATTTTTTCCAGTCCTTTTGTTCTTGTCATTTCCATGAGATACGGCTCAACCATTTTTGCATCCTCGACTGAAAACCCGATCCCTCTCTTTGATTCCAGAAGAAGGTTTTTTACGGGTGTCAGTTCATGCTGTGACAACAGAGATTCACCTATAGAGCCAAGCTTAAAATGAAGCATTATTCCATGATTTTCACTGGCAACAAGGTTGTTTTTATAATAATTCCAGCAATGAGGTATATTACCTCCAATCAAAACAAGGTCATACTCGTCGAAAATTTCGATGCTGTCGCCAACAATTCTGGTACCGTTGCTTTTTGTATTCAAAGTTATCTCATATTCAGGATGAAAATGCCAGAAATCGTTTGTGTCAGTTATATACTCAATCCTGAAACCTCCTGAATCGTCGAAATTTATTTCTTCCAGTTCGGCAATCATACAAATGCTAATTATTAAATGTTCAGCCCATTATCAAATTTAATTATTATTTTATCAATACCTTTAACTATTTCATCAATAAATAAAACCGGTTTATCAATAAAACATATGCCGGTTTTTAAATATTTTTCTTATTGTTTTGATTATATATATATTTTTTTTATTTTTGTTTCAAGCTCATGCTATTGGTATAAGAGGAGAGAAAAAGGGTTGTGAGTGAAAATCATCAGGATTGTATTGCAGACATTGACTTTCACATCTGGAACCTAAGGATTAGCGCCAGCTTACCATGGTTCCGTCCTTTTATCAGACAGTAGACACGGGAATTATCTCACTAATAAAGCCCGCTCCCTGATTTTCACAACAGCCCTTTCTCCTCTTATTTTTTTTGAATATACCGGAATGAAAACCTTTATCAGAAGAAGAGAAAAGAACAGGGACCTGGTTTTATTTTACGGAGGATGGGGATCTGACGAAAACGTTTTTACTCCTCTGTGCAGCGATGATACTGATTGCATATTATTTTTCAATTATTCAGCTGACGAAGCTCTGGTTCTTCCGGAACCGAAAACTTATGATTCCATAACACTTATCGGCTGGTCGCTCGGGGTATGGGCAGCAGAATATCTTTCACCGAAAACAGGTTTTAAACCTGATCTGACAATTGCCGTAAACGGAACACCTGTTCCCGCCGATGACCATTACGGGATCCCTCTGAAAATATTTGAGGGCACTCTCAACAATATCAGCGAAACAAATATGGAGAAATTTTACCTGAGGATGTTCGGCGACAAGAAGAACTACCTCAGGAATATTGACAGAATTCCTCACAGATCGGTTAAGTCACTGAGTGATGAACTGAGATGGCTGTACAACAGGATAATGGAACAACCAGAACCCGGATTCAGATGGGATTATGCTGTGACAAGCCAGACTGACCGTGTATTTCCTGCAAGGAATATGAATGAATACTGGGAAAAGCACAGCGAAACAAAGCATATTTTATTACCGCTTCCCCATTACTTTTTCCATGAATGGAGATCATTCGCTGAATTCATTAAATTCGTAAAGGAATACGATAAGGAAAAATGACCCTTTAAAAAAGATCCTTTACCAGGATGTTGGATTCTGATTCAGCGACAATCCTGTCGTATTTCTCAAGCATTGCATTCACTTTATCATATTCCCTGCTCTTCGAAAAGACCATATGCTCTGATCCTTTATTGTCGAGGCGTTTAAGGATAAAACTGACAGACAGCTTGTTGATATCCATAGCTGGCTGGTAAAGCCATTCCTTGTGCTCATTCTCATGGATCACGGAAACAAGCCCTGACTTGTTAAGATCCTCCAGCAGATCCCTGACAAGCCTGACAGGTATTTTCAGGGTAGAGGAAATCATTTCGGCGCTCACAGGTTTGTCGCCTGTCGAGAAATTCCTGACTATCATATTCATTATCATGAGCGACAAGGCTCTCTTCTGATGCTGGCTCACATTTAGGGATTCAGATTCAAATTCATATCTCGACACATTCTGGTTCGCGAATGACAACTCAGCACCGAGCAAAAGGATGACCCAGCTGCTCTGAAGCCATATAATGAAGAGGGGAATTGCTGCGAAGCTCCCGTATATTGAGCTTAACTTCGATATGCCAAACTGAAGGTCGATGTAAAGCCATTGCAATATCTGCAGGATCGTTCCCGCAACAATTCCGGAAACGAGTGCCGGCCTGAATTTTACCTTTGTATTGGGCATTATCATGAAAAGGATTGTCAGGGCAATCCATGTCAGGATATATGGGGCAAATTTTATCATGAAGCTTACAAGAGGCTTCAGAGAGTCGAGAATTGATGACTTTTCTATCAGATCAGAGAGGCTTGTGCTAACCAGTACTGTAATACTGCTTGAGAGTATCAGGAAAACAGGCGCAATAAGCATAATTGTGATATAATCTGTAAACTTCCTGTACCACGGCCTGCCTGATGAAATCTGCCATATATGGTTAAAAGAGCTTTCAATCTGGTCGAGCAGCGACATCACTGACCATATCAGAATTATTACTCCAATCCCTGCAATATATCCGCCTCTGGTTTCCTGAAGTGCATTTGAAGCTTCATTAAGTACCCAGTTCAGAACTTCAGGTTGTGTCTGGAATTCTTTGGTAAGAAGGTCCTTGAGGTTCTGGTCAAGACCAAACCCCTTGGCAATGGCGAAAGCGATGGCTGCAACCGGAATAATCGATAAAAGGGAATATAGGGTAAGAGATGCTGCCCTTAACTGAACCTTGTCGTTCATAAAGCCCCTGGCAGCAAGGACTATTATTCTTAACTGCCTGAATAAAAATGATTTACCTCTCGAAATATCAGATAATGATGTATGCCAGATGGCATCATTCAGAAGCTTCACCTTGGTGATTACCCACGATAACGGATTTGCCATTTTTTTTATCTTCTCCGGTATCAAATATACAAAATACCTTAAATAAAAATATTTGCTATTTTTCCGGCAAATCCCGGTCTATGAAAATTGAAGTTTTGGAATTTGCCGAAGGTGCACGCAATGCCAGAGGACTGACAGTTATTATCGATGTTTTCAGAGCTTTCTCAGTGGAATGTTATGCAGTTGACTCAGGTGCTTTGAAAATAATTGCCACGGGTAGCGTTGAAGAGGCTTTCCGGCTCGGGAAGAAATACAGGAATTCTGTTCTTGTTGGTGAAAGGAATGAAAGAAAAATTGAAGGTTTTGATCTTGGGAACAGCCCGACTGAAATATTACAGGCAGACCTGAAGGACAAAGTTGTAATTCATTCTACAACGGCAGGGACAAATGGTCTGATTAATGCTGTGAACTCTGACATAGTGATTGCCGGCAGTTTTGTAAATGCTTCAGCAATTGCCAGATATATTAAAGCCGTGAATCCTGAAACTGTATCACTGGTGGGAATGGGATACAGGGCAACTGAATCTGCTGACGAAGACATCCTTTGCGCTGAATATATTAAAGCCAGGATTGAGGATCAGGATGTTGATTTCACACAGCGTATTTCGGACCTTATGCTGACATCGGGAAAAAGGTTCTTTTTGCCTGAAAATGCAGGGTTCTCCCCTCCCTCTGACTTTTTCCTTTGTACAATTCCTGACAAATTTAATTTTGTATTGAAAGCGACAAGAAGGTTTGACGGCAATATTGATATGGAAAAGATAGATGTTTAGATGATTTCCGGTGGTATCCTGAAAATCGGCAGGAATTTTCTTCTACGGTGTATTTCCCTGAATGTACAGAACATGCTGATTTTATAGAACCAGAAAAGGAAAAGTGAAATTTTGGAAGAATCGAGGCGCAGCTCCATTTTGTCCCTGTATTTTATAAATATACCTGCCAGGAGGCCTCTGAGCCTGAAACGCCTGATCCACATGAACGATCTGAGAAGGCCCACTGTTTCGGAAAAGGTCTTTTTATCAGTCACATTGTCATACAGCCGGCTCAGGTTTTCGATACTATGTTTTACTTTTATCAGGTATTCCTTGTTCGTTTCAAGCCCTTCGTGGATAAGTCCGTTATCAATATGCTGAACATTTATGCCAGCTTTTTTCAACTGGTAGCTGAACAATGTATCCTCATGCCCATACTGTTTAAGTTCTTCATAAAACCTTATCTTGGAGAACACTGACCTTTCGATGAGGACATTGAATGTAGAAAAGCTGGAGTAGGGATGCCTTGTTCTTTCCTGTGCTTTCTGCTGCTCTTTCATCCTTCCGTATTTCCATCTCAGCAGCTTGTCGGGATCACCCGGAGGATTGTCATTATATAAGATGCCACCGAAAATGACCTTTCCAAGGTGAATGTTCTCAAGCCATTTGCCAAGATAGTTTTCTGCAGTGCCCCTAATCATTACATCGGCATCAATAAATAGCAGATAATCACCTTTCGCTTCATCTATCATCCGGTTTCTGATAGCAGCCCTTCCTATATTCTTTTCTGATGAGATAACTTTTACTTTTTCTCCTGCGAGGGACTGATATTTTTTTCTGAATTCTTCAGAGGATCCATCATCACCAATAATTATCTCGCAGAATTCCCCAACATTTTCCATCCCTTCCTTCATGCTGTGCACAAGCGCAATAATATCATAATTATTCACCGGGATCAGGATGGAGATCTTCATTTTCTAATCGGAATCAGGAATAGTTTTCTCAAAAGTACAACATATTTCCAATATTCGAACGTTTGAATTTGGCAAAGAAATTGCAATCACTATTTTTACTATCCGGTTTCAATATTGTTTTGAGCATGCAGAAGTTATTTTTAAGTATTATAATGATCTCCCTGACTTTCTGTTCAAGAGGACAGGGAAAGCCAGGATATGAAGTGAATGTCACTATTAAGGAACTTAAGGATTCAACTGTTTATCTTGGCTATCATTTTGGTGATAAACAATACATTAAGGACACACTAAAGCTCGATGATGCAGGAAAAGGGACTCTGTCAGGTGCAGAAAAACTGCCCCAGGGTATTTATATGATAGTACTTCCGGGGAAACAATATTTCGAAGTTTTAATGCCTGAAGATCAGCATTTCTCAATAACATGTTCATATCCTGATTATTATGGCACTCTTAAATTTTCAGGTTCGGATGAGAACAATGCATTTGTAAATTATCAGAAACACTGGATGGAGCTTCAGAAGAAGGCATCAGGGATAAACAACCGGCTCCAGGGCAACAGGCAGAATCCCGATTCACTGAATATCCTCTCAGGTTTGCAGAAGAAACAGGAAGAATCGATGAAGTCGTACCTCAGGGAAATGATAAAGGAACATGAGGGCACCCTGCTTGCTGTCCTTATAAGAGCCATGCTTCCGGTTGAAGTGCCGTCAATAACCGTACCTGCCGGGACAAGAAATCCTGATTCTGTCAAATGGGTAAAATCATATATATATAACAAGGACCATTTTTTTGACAACATTGATATCAATGATGAAAGACTTCTGAGAACTCCCATCCTGCAGGCCAGGCTAAAGG
Organism: Bacteroidales bacterium; assembly: GCA_012517605.1. Taxonomy (GTDB): domain Bacteria; phylum Bacteroidota; class Bacteroidia; order Bacteroidales; family VadinHA17; genus LD21. The sequence goes on along the minus strand of JAAYUS010000118.1, from coordinate 10,912 downwards.
TATTTTTCACTAATGTGGTTATTCAGGCTCCGGATTCAATAAACAAGGAAATAGATAAAATGATAAACAAGGTAAAGGATAACTACAAGGTCTTCCAGTTTATTTCGGTATTTCTTTTCAATCATTTCAGGGAAAGCGAAATAATGGGGCACGATGCGGTAGTTGTAAAGCTTGCCGATGATATCTACCTTTCAGGCAAAGCCGACTGGGTTTCGCAGGAATTCAAGGATGACCTTAAAAAGCAGGTCGAAAGGATGAGACCCAACCTTATAGGTAAAAAGGCCCAGGACCTTGTTATGGATTCATATCTGGGAAGATTTGTCGCATTATATGATATTGAGAAGGAGTTTACCATTCTCTATTTCTGGGAACCCGACTGCGGTCATTGTGCTGAAGCAACGCCAAAACTAAAGGCATATTACGATAAGGTGAAGGATAAGGGTGTGGAGGTTTTCAGTGTATGTACAACTGCCGACAAGGCGAAATGGCAGAAATATATCGAGGAACACAAGCTTGACTGGATCAACGGCTGGGATCCTGAAAGGAGAACAAATTACGGGTTCTACTATAATATTGAAGCAACACCTACAATTTACATTCTCGACAGAGATAAGAACATAATTGCCAAAAGACTTAGTGTTGACGATATTCCGTCGTTCATTGATAATTACAGGAAATACTTCAGCAAATAAAGCCAGTCATCCTTATCCAGTTTATAAGGTCATATACCGAACCGAACTCTTTTGAAAACGAATCTGTTTTAATTTTCCATTTTATTGGAGTCGAATCCAAGACTTCAATCAAAGGAGCATCACCCGAGCGGACGATCCTGTATCCGGCCCTGATCAGGGCCTTTTCTGTCCAGAATTTCTCCTGACCTGTCCCGGTTATTTTTACAACTCCCTTTTCCTTGCTTCTTATCCTGAATGTGCCGTCCTCAATATTGAATTTAACTTTTGAAGCATTAAAAAGTGATTCGAAAGCGCCATCAAGCATAAGGTCCTCAGGAGATCCGCTTCGCATTCCGTCATCACGCAGCAACCATATCTTGTCCGCCTGGCTGACTGCCATTCCAAGATCATGTGTTGAAAACAGTATTGTCTTGCTTCGTCCGGCTGCAAGTTCATGCATAATATGAAGTATATCGAATTTTGCACTTATATCGAGGAAGGCAGTAGGTTCATCCATGACCATAAGCTTTGCATCCTGGGCGAGCACCATTGCAATCATCGCCCTCTGGCGTTCTCCATCTGAAAGCTGGTTTACAGGGCGGTGTACAAGATCCTTCAACCCTGTTTTCTCAACGGATTCAAGTATCACATGATCGTCGTCTTTTCCAATTCTTCCAAACCATCCTGTATATGGAAACCTGCCTTGTGAAACAAGGTCATAGACGGTCATATTGCTGACTTTTACAATTTCAGTAGAAATATAGCCGACTTTTTCTGACAGATGAACCCGGGAATAATCACTTATTTTTCTTCCGTCAATGTGAAGCTGGCCTGAGATAACAGGCTGCAATCCTGCAATTGTCCTCAGAAGTGTACTTTTACCAACTCCGTTTCTTCCGATAACCGCTATCAATTCACCTTCACTGGCTGTCTCGGTAATCGGAGGAAGAAGGATACGCTTATATCCGGAAGTTCCATATCCGATTTCCAACCCGCTCAACGATAGTAATATTTGTCTGTTGTCATCCATCAGAATATCTCTCCCGATCTTTGATTCTGAAGTATTACCCAGATCACTACCGGTATTCCTATCAGGGCCGTAACCGCATTCACAGGCAATACTTTTTCAGAACCCGGCAACTGGCTAACAATATCGCTTCCCAGCATTATTATGCTTCCTGTAAGAATAGAAGCAGGGATAAGCACCCGGTGATCGGCAGTCCTGAAAATAAGTCTTGCAAGGTGCGGAACAGCGATCCCGATAAATCCGATCGGACCGCAGAATGCTGTAACTGTCCCGGCAAGAATGCTGGTTCCAGCGATAATTAGGTTACGGGATGTCTTAACCTCCAATCCTATGCTCAAGGCATAATCCTCGCCAAGCAAAAGAGCATTAAGCATTTTAACAGACATAAGACTGAGAATGGCTCCTGCCGCGACTGAAGCTGTCATCACTTTCAGTTGTCCTGAAGTAAGGTTCCCAAGACTTCCCATTGTCCAGATGACATAGCTTTTAAGCATTGTATCGCTGCTGAAATACTGCATTATGCTTACCACGGCAGAGATCGCGCTTGACAGCATTATTCCTATAATAAGCACGGTCATTATGTTTTTTACCCTTGCAGAGATGATCATTATCACAAGCATAACAGCCCCTGCTCCAAGCCATGAGGCTGCAGCAATAGCCCAGTTTCCAAGACCTCCTGAACTTTCAGGGGAAATGAATGATGAGAAGCCCAGTATCACCACGGCCACACCCAGGCTTGCTCCGGAACTAAGACCAAGTACGTATGGTCCTGCCATAGGATTCCTGAATAGTGTCTGCATCTGCAGTCCGCTTACTGAAAGGGCGATCCCTGCCAGTAATGCAGTTATTGCCTTTGGGATCCTGAACTTCATGAGAATTGTCTCTGTGACATCGCCGGCATCCCTGAATAGAGCACGAAAAACCTCACCGGGACTAATTATCACTGAACCAAGAAACAGATCGAGTACAAAAAACAAAAAAAGAAGAAGCAGTAAGAAGATAAACAGTATTTTTATCCTATTATGATTTGATTGTGAATAATTTAACAATGACTTCCGTCCGTCCATCCCGATCAGATTTAGTTTAGTTTCCTATAGAAGTACAATTCCCTTCCGGGGAACAACTCAGGATGCAATATTGATGCTAAATCAAGGAGAAGGATATGAGGCCTGACAGTTCCGCTCTCCCAGTAATCGTTTCCCCCTTGTTTATTTGTTCTTTTTATGTTATTAAATACATTTCCGTTTCTGTAGCAGGGCAAACCGGCAAACCTGTTGTCAAGCGAACTAATCTGGTTTAATGTTTCGGCTGTTCCCGGGTTCAGCCAGTAGTCGGCTGTCAACGCTTTTATGTATACATTTTCCAGACCCATCGGAATTGATTCATCTGATTCTGTATCGCACCACAGGTAATATCCACCTGCATCGTTTACAAGTTCAGATATATAGGAATTTCCTGGTGAAATGTACCAAGTATCTTTGAACGGAAGACCAAGAAGAACCCTTGGATGTTCCTTCGCATTTTTTCTTATAAAAGCCTCAGTATCCTTATAATCATGTTCAATACCTTTGAATATGCTGTCGGCAGTCTTCTCCTTCGAATAAAGGGCTCCGAACAACTTTATCCATTCAGCTTTTCCAAGAGGATCGGTTTCCAGGTAATCGGCATTGAACATTACTTTCAGTCCCATTTCCCTCAGTTTCCCTGCAAAAGACGCCGACTCCCCTCCCACTCCGTACATCATTACAAGATCGGGCTTCAGTTTTATTATCATTTCCTTGTTAAGATTGTCATCATAACCGATCTCATTAAGTGTACTGGCAGAGATTCTGTCGTTGTATTCCTTGGAATACAAAAAACCCGTCCCTGAGAATCCTTTAACTGATCCGGACTCGCCGATAGCTGAAATCATTGCCAGGTGTGTTGTAGATGTACAAATTATGCTTTTTACCGGCACCCTTATGACCTCTCCGGGGTTGATGAATGGTGGAATATCTGCACTGTCGCGTACAAGGTACCAGTTCTGTTCCTCACCTTTAGCACCCTGCCATGGATTGATTACCTTAATCTGCGAATATATGTCCTTTTCTACCAGTGAAAGCCTCTTCGCATACATAATAACAGACCTTCCCGAAATTTCACCACCGGTCTCCGCCTTTCCTGTCGTTCTCTGGCATGACTGAATGAGGACAGCAGATAATGTCAGAACTCCGTAAATAATGAAGCGGATTACGCAGGATGATTTTACAACATTCATTATTCTGTAGTTGAATCTGTAAACTCCTTGAAACAGATTGTTCCCGGAATAATGCCGGCTTCGTATTCTGAGATCAGGGCTCCGCTGTTGCGATAACGAATAAGTTTGCCTTTGCTGACATAATCGACAGCATCCGTTACAAAAATCTCATTATTAAAAGGATTGATCCCGATTTTGTAAAAAAGGTGGCCGAGCTGCGGAATAAGGATCTGTGAAGGAAGGGACTCATCATAAATTGACATGCGTCTCACCCCGTTATTTAGGAAATAGAGCATCCTGCCATCGCTGTCGATTTGGAGACAGGTAGGAGAATCATCGATTGATGGGAACCTTAGTCTTTTAACAATTTCATTGGTCCTTGTGTCAATTCCGATCAGTTCAGCAAAATGCTCACGCTGCCATCCGCCATTACAGAGCACCCATAGTGTTTCATTCCAGTCAAGTACCATGCTCTCCGGCTCATATCCCACCTCAATGGAGTCAGTTACCTGATCGGTTGCCGTGTTGATAACCATGATTTTGTTACCTCCCGTCCAGCTGGCAACATAAGCTGTAGAATAGAGTGTCAGTATCGACTCAGAAGTCTTTTTTATGTTTATATATCCTGAGATTGCATTTGATGACAGGTCTATTATCGTTACCGAATCAGAGAAAAGGCTTGTAACATAAGCTTTTGAATCACTGACAAATGCAATATACCTTGGCGAATCAAGTCCTGAAATTGTCGCCATCGACTTCATGTTATTCCTGTTGACAACCTCAATTTTACCTGAATTATTTACAACAATATAGGCCTTACCTCCAAAAAAACCCATTGAATAGGGGATATCGCCCAAAGGCCGCCTGTTAGCCTCCATGAAAACATTGTTATAAAGTTTCGCCGAGTCGTATGCAAAGAATGAAAGCGACCCGTTTCCTGCCCTGAAGTTACCTTCATTTATGACAAAAACGCCCTGTCCTGAAAGATAGGATTTGTCAAGACCGTCAACAACGGGATTGACCTCCTTAACGCAAGATGTGACTACAAGTGCCAGGGCAAAAAATGATATTGCTTTTTGCATATTTTACTTTTTTATTTGAAATATTATTGAGGCTATAAAATTCCGGCGTGGCATCGGATAATACGCAATATTCTGATAATCTATATTAAAAACATTATCAACTCCCACCCTGATGTCTGTGAGGGTCTTTCTCAGGGTCAGTTTGATACCTACATCAAGATCAGTTACAGTATATGGCGAAAGATACATGGTATTATCCGCATCAATGAACCTTTTACCGGTATAGTTGATCCTGACAGTGGTATAAATGTTTTTCCTTTCGGCCCTAAGTAATGTGTTGAACATATCTGCCGGAACATAAATTAGCTGAAACCGTTTCCCGGAATTTTCCGAAGATCTCTTTCCTTTTGAGCCTGAGACAGTATGGGAGTAGCCGGATATCATTTTAAAATTGTATGAAGGTCCGTAAAACATAATATTTATATTTGCCTCCATTCCGTTTGATACCAAATCATCTATATTGTCAGCCTGCCAGTAAGAATATTCACCAGGACGCCATTGTATGAGGCCAGATATGTGGTTATGGTAAAATGTCAGGTCTGTTCCGATTCTTACAGATCCGTCCAAAGTGTTACTTACATCCAGCGTTATTTCGGTACTGTAACCCGCTTCGTTCCTCAGATCAGGATTGCCTCCGGGTGACCAGTAAAGATCATTAAGCGTAGGGATGCGTGAATTTTTCGCAAAGTTCAGCTTTAAGAAGTATTCTTTAGCACTGAAAGGTTTTATTTCAGCTCCGGCAAAAAAATCAGGGGCAAGGAACCTGTCATCCTGAATTGTTTCGCGAAGAAGCAGGTTTGCGGATAACCATCTCATAATGTTCATGTCTGCCGCTGCATCAAGCGACAATATGTTTCTGGATTTGCGGCTTTCATAATTGTTTGTCTCCACAAGATCAAGTTCATTGCCGGCTGAAAAACTCAGATTCAGAATGCTGCTGATAAGCCTGTTAAATGTTCCTTTGACTATTATCCTGTTCAACGAATTCCGCGAATCAACTGATGCCTGTTCATTCCTGTAATCAAGTCTGTCGGAAATAAAAGCTGAAGTGAGATTAAGTCTGGTCTTATTCAACTGATAATCATATACAAGCATGGATCTCAAAGACAGGTCATTCTGCTTCTCAGGTTTATCAGGAGAAGGAACAATTATTGGAACCGGCAGGTTTCTGGCTGCACTCTGGTACCAGAAACGGGCAGATAATTCATGGTGTGATTTTCTGTAATATAACTCCTGTATAAAACCTTTTTGCCTTACCTGGTTGTTTTCCCTGATCTCTATTACAGGAATATCGCCCGAAACTGAATTGAGATAAGGAAAGTCGTTTTCTGCTCCGAATAAAAATGCTTTTGTAACCGACTGAAAGTTGCTTGATCCAGCTCTGGCTTTAACCAGAAGGGACTTCCTGCCAAAGCTCCCCGCAGCAGGATTCAGCATGAAAAGACTCTTTTCTCCCCAATCAGGCTTTGTTTCCAGATTTATAAGACCTCCGATGGATCCTTTGGTTATGCTCATGGAATTTCCGCCGCAAAATATGTTTATATCATCAGCCATTCCGGCCGGAATAATTGAGAGATCTGACTGACCGGTCATCGGACTTTCAATGTTTATATTATTCCAGGCTACACCAGTATGCCCTGCAGTTGTCCCGCGGAATGACGGAGAAGCAAGGCTGCCAGGTCCGTACGCTTTAATATACAGTGATGAATTATCTCCAATCAGGTCTGCCAGAGAATAGCCATTATACTCCGAAATGACAGAAGAGTCGATTGCAGTACTCCGTGATTTGTGATAATGGTCTGTAAGCCTGTTGGCAGTAATCTTTACTTCACCAATAAAAATTGTGTCACTCTGAACTGAAAATTGACCGTTCAGGGGAATTGCAATCAGAACAAGTAAATACAATACTGCTTTCTTCACCACTTTTCCACATTGTGCTGACGGGAAGCTGAAAGGCGGGAATCATTTACAGATTCTTTGCTTTTCTTCCCGAAAGCTTTGAACTTAATTGTCTGGCAGGTCTTCTGACTTATCCCGGCTTTAAGAAGCCTTCCCATCCTTTGTCTTACGGACAGTGGCAGGTATTTCTTAAAACCATGATCACGCAATTTGGTGACCGGGCATCACAGCAGCGGGTACTGTCGCGGATTCCAACCGCATTCCCTTTTCATTACAATGATGAAAGATCATTGTAACACCAAAACAATTCAAAGGTAATCGAATTTTCAGTTCAGGCAATCAACAGATATCAACAATTGTTAATAACCTGATAAAATAGCAACGTGTGTGATGGTTTATTGTTTTTCATTTCTGAGCCTTATCTCCCTTGATACATGCTCCCCCGGAGCAAGACTGAAAAATGTCAGGTCTGCCAGTACGTTTCCATTGGCGAGCCTTCTTCCGGTAACCACCATGTAATCACCCGGGACCAGAGCAAGCTCCTCGGAAAAATCAGTTATTTTTTTACCGTAATCAAAGTCCAGTGTTTTAAAACGTCCGTTTTCCAGCCTTGCGATTGTGAAATGCGTATAATATTCCGGAACGGGATCCTTTTCATTCGGGATTAGTTTTAAGAAAGCCTTCCGGGTATCCGGAGCTTTTTCATCCGCAAAATAAACATCCTTCCATTCCGAATTAAAAAAATACTGTGGAACATTGCTTCCAGGCTCCAGTCGCGATGGTATGCCAAGGCTGCGGCAAATAGCAACAAAATAGATTTTCCTGGAGTCTGTGTCGGAGACCTTCAGCTCATCCACACCAATTGGCGTAAGGGGAGTAAGGTAGTAATTTTCAGCGTCGTTTACTGTAATTTCCTTATTTATATAATCAACAATAATGTCAGGAGAGTTTAGGGCATCAGCCTGCAAGGATGCAGGCAAGGCTTTTCGAAAATAACCCCGGTAAGCAGCAAGCAGTTCATTTGCAACACGCGGATTCAGGACATAATCTTTAAAAACACTGCTATTTGTGTTTAGCCTGAGAGGATTATTGATATTTCGGAGGTGATCAGATAATACCCCGGCTCTGACGTCCCTGAGATCCTTGTCGGGCAGGTCCATGAGCAGTGACAAAGCAAGTTCCCTTTCGTCAACGGCTGTCGAACCAAGGAATTCTTTTATGGTCCTCCAGTTTCCCATGCTCCTTGAAAACACATCAATTATCGCAGTTGTATCGACCTTGATCATTATAGCAAAATCCTTTGCTTCTGATGGTTTTATCCACGAATCCACATAGTTCTGACGTATCCTGTTCTCCTCTTCAAAGCGTTTTCTGTTGCTTTCAACAAGATCTTCCGGCAATGGAGGAAAAGAATCCTGCACAGGAGGAACATTTATATCGAGGACTTCTGCCTTGTCAGGTTTGATTCTGTACCCGGGATTCAGAATAACAGTATCCGTTTCCGGAACTGATACTAATCTGTAAATGAATTTATTGTCTTTGCTCGCCCAGATAAGCAGGTCGCCCATGCCTGTTTCAAAACTGCTCAGTCCGTTAAAATCTGTTTGCAATGATGCAAGTGAATAAAACTCAGCATAATTGTAGAGCTTGTATTCGACCAGGGCGTCACTGACGGGATTATTCATATCATCAATTACTTTAACGAATAATCTTTTGGTTCCGGCATATTTGGAAAGGTTGTTTATGTCAGTGCAATACTTCATTTTACGGATAACATTTTCATTTCCGTATGCGGCACCGAATGATTTTGAATGAACCAGCATTGCCCTTCTGGCAGGTTCGGTGAACCACCCTCTGTCAAGTACCGGCTCAGGTTCGCAGGCTCCCATATAATGCCATTCACCGTCAATCCAGACTTCAACCCATGCATGATTGTCGTCGGTATGAGCCCAGCGGGGAGTATAGACCTGTCGGGCAGGGATTCCTGCCGTTCTGAGGGAAGCGACTGTAAATGTTGATTCCTCCCCGCATCTTCCACGTGCAGATAAAATAGTATTCATCGGTGATGATGTACGGATATCGGAAGGCTGGTATGTAACCTTCTCATGACACCAGTGGTTTATTTCAAGCGCGGCATCTGCAAGACCAAGGCCTTTTATTCTGCTTTTTATCTCATCATAATATCTTAGCCTGAAAGAATCGAGATTTTCATTATTTACCCTGCATGGCAGAACATAATGCAGGAAGACATCTTCAGGGATTTCTTTCCCCCAGAGAGATTCTTTTCTTGCCTTAAGTGCGATGTCCGCATTGGCAAGGAAGAACTCTCCGGTGTAATCAGCCATATCGCTCAGGGGCATATATGCAAAAAGGAACTTCAGAGCCTCTTCCCTGCTTTTCTCAAGATTCCGGTCGAAGACACCATAAAGTTGTTTGTTCCTGTTTGCCGCTATCTTTCTTCTGACTGAAAAATCTTTTTCAACTGTCCGACGATATGTTTTGTCGGTGATAAGATGGTCATTAGCGCAACCGGCAGCTAATATCTGATATGCTATCAGCATAGCTGCGAAGTACTTTTTCATATGCAGAGATTAGGTGTTCTTCAGATAGTACCGCACGAATTTCGTACAATAAGTTCGGGCATTATGTTAACCTGACGTTTATACTTGCTCTTACCTGAGTTTTTCACTTCGGTCCAGATCATATTTGCCACTTTCAAAGCCATTCCTGTCAGCGGTTTTCTCAGGCATGTTACCGGTGAGTATAAAAGGTCGAACCCAATTCCTTCTTCAAGTGAAATTATCGCTATATCCTGAGGGACTCTCAATTTCTTTTTGCGAAGGAGTGTCATTACCTTATAGACCAGTTCAGAATGTAAAACGATCATGACGTCGGCACGAAAAGGAGGACGCATTAATTTTTCAATCTGAAGTGGGTCAATTTCATTTCCCGAACCAATGTATTCGAATTCAATTGTAAGCGGTTTGTTCATGGAAGGTTTTTCATCAACAGCGGCTTTTATAAGCTCGATCGACGACTTGTCGCGCGATGCTGATTCCTTGTCAGTTGCTATCAGGATATTTGTATATCCCAGTTTTCCGACATGATCTATCACGCGGCGTATTCCTTCGGCCATGTCGGTGCAGACAGTATTAAGGCGAAGCACTCTGACGGATTTTTCGAGAAGTACAAACGGATAACCTGATGACCTGAGTGATCTTACAGTATAGTCATCTGCAGCCTCACCCACAAGAATAAGTCCACTGTAGAATTTCTTAAAAGCTCCTACAAGGCGATTGTACCTTCCGTCATCCGGATCCTTGGTAATTATCGAGAAACCAACTCCGATACTGGCAAATGCCTTTTGCAGGAAGGGAGTGATTTCATAAATAAAAGGATCGTGAAGAGTCGGGACTATCATACCGATTACTCCTGGTTTCTCTTCGACCGGTGATATTTCATTCCGTTCCTTTAAGAGTTCAAAATACCCCATCTGTCTCGCCAGGGCAAGGACTTTTTCCTGGGTATCTTTTCTGATTCCATGCTGGTCAGCTTTATTATTAAGTACCAGAGATACGAGCGTACTGGATACGCCAAGCCTTTCGGCAATGTCTTTGTTCTTTACTTTTTTCCCCATTTCCCCCAAAAATTTAGAAGGAAATAAATTTATATATATTTTTTTAAAGCAGCATATCTATTTAAGGATTTTTAACTTAAAAAGATATGTCTAAAATATCTAAATATCTATATAATACTATTTCCTGAATAAATGTTTTCCGGGGGCAGTTAAAAATTATCTTTTAGGAGGCTGTATCCCGCGCTGTTTTGCGGCCTCCTCAAGTCGCTGCTGCCATTTCGATTTTTTCAGGGGTTTTTTCCTGTTTTCCTCAAGAGTGGCTAGAACCTTATCAGCATCAATAAATCTCTTCATGATATAGTTCTGGCCAATGGTGAAAACGTTTGCAAGGAAGTAATAATAAGTCAGGCCTGATGAAAG
>JAAYUS010000117.1 GCA_012517605.1 Bacteroidales bacterium | reverse complement strand
GTTCATTACATATTGGAGAAATGGTCACGCTGGTAGCGTGATAAACTCCGTGGTTGAATGCGGCTTAGAAGTTCATTGCATATTGGAGAAATGGCAGAGTGGTCTAATGCGGCGGTCTTGAAAACCGTTGTCCGCCTATCGGTGGACCGGGGGTTCGAATCCCTCTTTCTCCGCAACCCAAATCATCCCGTCCGCCCTCCGGCGGACGGGATTTTTATTTTCAAATTCCCGTACCGGGCTCGCACGGTTAAGGGATTTGAAAATAAAAATCCCATCATGAGCGCAGCGAATGAGGGATGATTTGGGTTGCATGACTCCCCCCAACGGGATCATGAGCAAAGCGAATAATCCCGTACCGGGCTCGCCCGGTAAAGGGATTTGAAAATAAAAATCCCATCAAGAGCGCAGCGAATGAGGGATGATTTGGGTTGCTGGGATCCCCCCAACGGGATCATGAGTAAAACGAATAATCCCTTTCTCCGGACGAAATCAACCCGCAGGGTTACTGCTCTGATGTCTTTAAAGCCTCCCCCGACGCGATCATGAGCTTGCGAATAATCCCTGTCAATTGAATAAGACTTCGCTCACACAGCCAGACTTTAAGGTGTGACAGAAATTCAGTACTCCGGAAAAGACCTGTCATATCAGCCTGATCATGACTATTAATATTCAATTTCCCCTGACACAAATGCAGAACATGAATTGAACCATATGGCTCAAAATCTGCTGTTTCAGGCAAATCAGAATAAACTTGGATGAAATTAATCCTTGTTTGTCGTTTATTAATATTAAATTTGACATATCTATTTTTCAAACAACAGACCTGTTAATCAAATGAAACCAAATATCAGTTTATGCCTGTTTTTGTTGGTTTGTTTATACATTATTTCATCCTGTGATAAAGTGGAGATTGTAACCGCTCCTTCTGACGGATTGATCCTATATCTCCCGTTCAATACCAATGTTTATGATGCAAGCGGCAATAATAATGATTGCATAAGTTTCACATCACTGAGATTTGTAAAGGGCAAGCGGGGGAACGGACTCGATTTCAACGGAACATCTGACTATCTTCAGTTAAAAAACACTTTAAATTCTTCCAATGGTTTAAGTTTTTCTTTCTGGATGAAGTCCAGAGGGGCAAATGGAATAGAGAATAACGGCGTGATAATAAGCAAATACAACATGACACGTCAGCAAAGATGTTTTATGATATACTCATTCGGCAGCGGAACTGCGAGAAATGACAACAGGCTCTCTGCTGCATTCTATAAATATCCCTATTCGGCTTCAATTCACGACAATACCAAGTCATATTTTGAGCCGGCTGAACTCACCATATACCCGACTGATCCTTCTTACTGGACGCTAAGCCATCCTCAGCGGATTGAAACAGGGACCTGGACACACTGTGTAGTTAATATGACTCCAACCACCCTGGAGATCTGGTTTAACGGAGTATTATGCACAAAAAAACGGCGCGAATACAACACCTATTTTGACACTCCTGATGAGCCAGTATACATAGGAAACAATCCTGCATGCGGAGACGGGTCAAATAACCATTTTAATGGTGTCATTGATGAGCTGAGAGTCTATAACCGGGAACTTACTACAGATGAAATCCAGACTCTGCTTAAAGCAAGATGATGAAAAGCACTGTTTTGCCACAAAAGAGCCGATTATAAAGGGTTGAAGGGTTGAAGGGTTGAAAGGTTGAAAGGTTGAAAGGTTGAAAGGTTGAAGCAACAGGCTTCCTAACTCATATCTATACCGCTCCGGTATGATCTTTTACCTTAAAAGGAAGTAACAATGTGAATTTTTGATAGATTTGAATCTCTCAAATTAATACTTCTGCCATGCGGGTAAAAAGCTCTTTAAAAATTGCCATTTCAGTACTTATTCTTATTCCCGGAACACTATCTGCACAGACCGGTAACAATATTCCTTTACAGAAAACAAGAAAAACAGAACCACTGAAGACTGAGAATTTTAAACATGCGGATATCGGGAATCCTGCTGTTGCAGGTACCGTAACGGTCACGAATGGAGGTTTTGACATTACTGCAGGCGGAGCTGATATATGGGGTGCAAAGGATGAATTCAGTTTTGTTTATATCGAAAGATCCGGCGATTTTGATATCGCAGCCCGTATTGAAAGTCTGACCCCGACACATCTTTATACCAAAGCAGGGTTGATGGCCCGTGAAACTCTGACACCCGATTGCAGACATATTTATTTCCAGATTTTCCCAAATAACAATCCACGCAATAAGAACAATGGCGGATTCGAATATCAATACCGTCAGGTTAGCGGCGGCGAAATGAAAGCGATCTATCCGGCCGGATCTGACGGCAAGCCGGATTTCCCGATTACCTTTCCAAACACCTGGATAAGATTAAAAAGGGTCGGAAACAAGTTCACCGGATTTACCAGCACCGACGGCAAATTGTGGAAGGAATATACAACTTTCACACTTGATCTTCCGGAAAAGGTTTATCTCGGTCCGGCAGTTACTTCGCATAAAACAACTGAATCCGCAACTGCAAAATTCCGGAACCTGGTCAGCATCATCAAATAAACAGGACCTTTACAATAATCGATTTCCTTATAATCCTGGTTTTTATTCATATGATCTTTGTGATCCCTGTTTATCGTTCCATCGCCCCTTCGCCGCCTCGCTCCCTCGCTCCCTCGCCCCATCGCCCCCTCTCCCCCCGCTCCATCCAACCCATCATCTGCCTCTCGCGTCCTTCTGTGAATTCTCTGTGAACACTGTGTCAGTTATTCTTTTTCCACTTTGGGAAGCCTTTGGCTCCTCTGTGGTTAAAAGGTCTTTTCATTTAACTTCTTTAATAACAAAAACTTTCAATAACCATTGACATGAGCAGGTTTAATGCATAAATTTGATATAACTTATAATTGCACCTCATTCTTCCAAATCGCAATCCAAAATACTTTCATTAAAATTAAACAAATGAGACAGTCCTTAGGAATTCTTTCTTTTATTCTTCTCAGCAGTTCTTTGCTGTTGTCAGCCCAATCAGGTCCGGTAAGCATTGACCTGAAAAACAATGGCGTCAGACTGGATGCCAAAATCTACCCTGCGAACAAGAATCAAAAAGTCTCTTCAGTAATCCTGCTTCATGGCTTTCCGGGCAACCAGACCAGTCCTCTCGGTCTTGCTGAAAGCCTCAATAAAGCCGGTTTCAATACCCTGGTTTTCAATTATCAGGGGTCATATTCCAGCGAAGGCACTTTCAGTTTTGACAACTGCATCGATAACGTTGGTGCAGCAGTTGACTTCCTGTTTGATCCCGGCAATCAGGCTAAATACAATATTGATACTTCCCGAATATTTATCTGCGGTTATAGTTTCGGAGGTACTGTTGCCATTGAAAGCGCTATGTACAACAGCAGAATCAGGAATATTATATCAATAGCAAATGATGATCACTCGGTTTCGATTAAAAAGGCAGCAGCTGATTCGGTATTCAGGGAAAACTACCGTCAGTATGTAGGGAGGTCATTTGAACCATCAGGCCCCTTCAGAGGTGACCTGAAAACTCTGATGGAATACAACATCCGGAATGTTGATCGCTATGATCTCGTAAGAAATGCTGAAAAACTTATGTCGAAAAGAGTTTTTCTCATAGTTGGATGGCAGGACAATACCAGTCTGATAGAAGTCAATACCCTGCCACTTTACAGAAAACTGTTGCAATTCGATAAAGAAAATACATCAATAAAAGGATTTGAATCCGATCATCGCTTCGGTAATGCAACTGATGAATTATCAGGTTCAATAATTGACTGGATAGTAAAACAGACCTCAATTAAACACTGATTATCTGAATTTTAAATTAAACAAACTGTTATGAAAACTTATATTTTTATTGCCTTGTCATTTTTATTTTTTTCCGGATATGCCCGGCAGGAAAATGTGCAAACCTTACCACAGGATCAGGAGACCGTGAAGAAGGAGATCAGAGAGGCAGTCGGGATAGTCTTCCGGAACCTCGAAAAGATGGATGCGGAAGCCCTTTTCCAGTCATATTCAAACTCCCTGGATCTGATCTTTTTCACCACTGATGGTTCAAAACTGAATTTACAGGAAGCCAAGAATCATCATGCTGCCTGGTTCAGTTCACTTACCTCCCTGAAAGTCACCGCTCTCAGTGACGATTTTAGATTCCTTCCCGGCGGTACTGTTATATGCAGTTAGCTGTAAGGCAATGGGCGTCTAGACAATGTATTACCCTGACTGCCAACGCACAAGCAAGAGTTTGTCAGCCCATCCCTGCAACCATCCCTTCGCTGCCAAACACATGCTTTTTAACAACCCGCGACTACTTTTTTATATTGATTTTATAACTTTAAGACAATCTCCCCTCACCATCCCAGAAAAAAAAACAGCAATAAGTGGATAATTGTCCCATGTCTTTTTTTGATAGATCAAGAATTGAAAAGTAATAAGCTGACCAATATAAAAGGTTTTTTCTTCAAAACACCTTTAAACCATTTGAAGAGTATAAAAACAATAATCCATTGATAACCTACATGTAATATTTAGAATGAATTTAAATAAATATGTTCCTGAAAAAAACCTCAATTTTCTTTGTCACAAAAGTACTCTTTCTGACATGTTACATGTGATGTGCTGCTTATTAACCTTAAGATAAGCAATGGTCAGTGATGATTTCAATAATTGAATTGTGAGTTACGGTGATTAATTATTTGTAAATCATATAAATAGTGCTGTTTGGAAAATACAAGAATCAAATTTTTAAACTTAGTCCAACATACCTAACGAAACCAAAAATCTGATTTACAATTTATTAAACTTAACTTTCTATATCCTAAAACATGAAACAGCTATTTATCTTACTTTTATTAGCGTTTACCAGTTTATCTTCCATTGGCCAGACACCCAAATTCTGGTACGATGCCTCGGGTAACAGGACCTCTAGAAAAATTGTTTTGGGTTCAAAATCCGAATCCGGGGTGGAGACTGATAATAAAAAGCCAACTGAAACTTTCACAGATCAAATTGGAGAATCCTCCATTTCGATTTATCCTAATCCGGCTAAGAGCCAGATAACCGTTGAGATTCAGGGAATGGAAGAAAACAAAGGTGATATGATCTCTCTTTTTGACCAATCCGGTCGACTGGTCTTGACTCTCTCTAATCTTACCTATAGCAATAATCTCGATCTTTCAAACCTTAAAACGGGAATGTATTTTATGGTGATAAAGCTCAAGAATAATACAACAAAATGGAGCATAATTAAAGAATAGCCAAACAAATAAAATTCTGCAATACAAAATATTAACCTGAAAAAATCCAACACTATGAAAAAACTTACACTTATCTTGGTTTTGTGCTCATTTGTTTTATCAAGTAACCTTTCAGCACAGATAAAAGTCAACTCAAGTGGTTATGTAGGCATAAATAATACAAACCCAACATATAGACTTGATGTTAACGGAGATATGAAACTGGTTACTTCCGGTGGTAAAAACTTTTTCATGTCTGGTTCCTCCTTTTATGCCAATCCAAGTTACAATGCTGATTTAGGTTCCACTTCTTACATGTGGTACAGGATTTATGCCACGTATGCATACTTTACTTATAATCCTGTTATTGGATCTGATTCAAAAATCAAGTCAAATATAAAAGATCTTACAACAGTAAAGGATAAAATTAAACTTCTCAGACCTGTAACCTATAACCTCAAATCAGATATTCCTGAACTTCAGATTGACAAATCAAATAATGTTCTCCAATATGGTTTTATTGCAGAGGAGTTACAGTCTGTTTTCCCTGAAATGGTCACAACCTGGGGAAATGATCTACTCGGCATAAGGTATACAGACCTTATCCCAGTCCTTGTTCAGGCAATAAAAGATCAGCAGACAGAGATAGATGCTTTAACAAAACGTGTATCTGATCTTGAAAGTAAGATTAAGTAAACCTTTAAAAGCATCTGATTATGAAAAGGATAGTTCTGCTTATCATAAATGGTTTGTTATGTACTTGCATGATTCTCGGGCAGGAAATGGATCCTGTTTTTACCGGGACTTATAGTGGTACATTGACTCAGGCTGGCCGTAATAGCGTTACATTAGGTAACGGTTATTCTTATACTCCGTCTGGAGGTTCATTAACTATAGAAATCCAGAATCCCATTGTTAACGGATCTATTGTTTATACCACAACACCTATAGACCCTGAAACAAGAAATATTAATACTTCTTATCAGGTAGGGACGACTAAAGGGACATTCAATGTAGATCCAGCAGGAGGCGCTAATTACTCCATACCTTTAGGATTATTACCAGGAATCAATGGGTTAAGTCCTTCACTTTCACTGATATATTCTAGTAACGCTGGTCCGGGAATTGCTGGCTACGGATGGCAGATAGGAGGTTTATCCGCGATAAGCAGAGGACCTCAGACCTATTACCACGATGGGGCTTCAAGGGGAGTTGAACTTGATATAAATGACAGATTCTATATTGATGGACAGAGGCTTGTTACAACAAGTGGTAACTATGGGGATGCAAGTGCTGTGTATCAAACGGATAATGATATATTTACAAGAGTCACACCTCAGGCGACCGATACATATGGCCCAGGGTGGTTCAAGGCTGAAACTAAATCCGGACTTATTTACGAATATGGTAACAGTACTGGATCAAAACAAAAAATAACAGGTTATAATCAGACTATTAATTGGTATGTATCATCAATCAGGGATCTTTTTAATAATGTCATTTATTTTTCATACATCCAGGATAACAACTCTGTTTATCTCGCAGAAATAACATATGGATTAAACGCAACTAATACAATAACTTTTAATTATAAACAAAGACAGGATGTTTTATCAGGTTATTTAAAGGGCGTAAAAATTCAAACCCGATATCTTTTGGATAAAGTAACTGTTAAATACAACTCAAGCATAGTCAGAAGCTATGAACTTAAGTACACCTACGAAGGGCCTTCATATAATTTTTATTCAAATCTGAATGAAGTAATAGAATATGGTATAGGAACAAGCAGGTTTAATTCAACTGCCTTATCCTATCAATTGCCAACAACTGTGTCAATCAGTCCACCTGCTCCAACTAACAGCCATCAATATATCTCATATACTTCGAGATTAATTACTGGAGATTATAATGGTGATGGAAGAACTGATTTTCTTTGCCTTCCAATAAATGGTTCATATACAGGTATACGACTTTGTATTAACTACGGGGATAATAATTTTACTCCTTATACTATTGAAACAACTGCATTCAATGGGGTAACAGATATCAGGGCTATTGATTTAAACGGAGATAGCAAAGACGATTTGCTTTTTGAAATAGCTGCTTCAGGTACCTCAACCTTTAAATATGTTCTTAATGATGGTACTTTGCTCGCATTTACCACCGCTCCGACTAATTTTATGTCAGCACCTACAAGCAGCTTCACCGGGCTTTGCTCCAGGTCACGAAGAGTAATTGATTATCAGTATGATGACAATGAGGAATATACAAAACCAGCTTTAACAAGGAAAAAGACTAATTCTTCTCCTGATTTTGCAGATTATAATGGGGATGGGGTGAATGACATATTTATTAATAAAACCAATGGGAATTGGTATATATACTCGTTTGTAAATTCTTCCGGGCAATTGACTTCTGGACTTAATCTCTTAGCCTCTGGGACTATTTCAACGCTTAATGAAGAAGTTATGGGAGGAGATTTCAATGGTGATGGGAAAACAGAAATATGGAGCTTTAAAAGTACCGGGGTGAAGATTTACTCATTTTCCGGGTCAACTCTAAATGAAATCTACAGTAACTCGTGGCCTTCGAATAATAACTATTTTAATCTGGGTGATTTTAATGGGGATGGGAAAGTTGATGTCTTTTTATATGGTGGTGGTAAAAAGAGCACTCCTGTTGATTGGGCTTCCTGGCAAATTCAACTATCTACAGGAACAGGTTTTGAAGGATACTCTTTTCCTCAAAAGAAACAGAATCTATATAAAAACTATATCAGATTGGCAGATTTTAATGGCGATGGTGCAACAGATATAATGGCGGTACCTATACCATCTGACCCAACTTATGTCCGGGGTTATATTTCAATGAACAATGGTACAGATTTCTATACTTACGACTTTAATGGAGATAACAGTTATATGAGTGATAATATTTATATTGCTGATTTTAATGGAGATGGTCGTTCGGATATTGCTGTTACAAGTGCCCCCCAATGGTGGTCAACATACTGCTCTGATTGTCAAACTACACCTTGGTCAGGATTTGCCTCTGCACCACAAAATGGCAATACTAATCATCTTTTAACTAAAGTTGGAAATGGACTGGGTGAATTAACAAAGATATCCTATGCAAAACTATCGCAACCTGTTTCAGGATTATATTACCGTGGAACCGGAGCGATATATCCTACTACTAATGTTCAGGGACCATTAACAGTTGTTAACTCAATTCAAATAGACAATGGTAAGGGAAGCTTGAACACTCTAAATTACCAGTATGAAAATGCAATTATTCACCTGCAGGGCAAAGGTTTTTTAGGTTATTCAAAGAGCATGGCAACTAATCAAGCCACAGGTATTACTGATGAATCTAATATTACAGGGTACAATTCCACTTATTTTTATCCACTAGTAACAAAAACCTTCTCTAGATACAGTGCAGATACTATTAATGTAGTTAAAGAAACATGGTCCCATGTACTTCTGGATGCTTCAAAGAAGAGAATATTCCCCTTCGTAAATATGTCGAAACAAACAGATAAACTTACTGGTCAT
This sequence comes from Bacteroidales bacterium, assembly GCA_012517605.1. GTDB lineage: Bacteria > Bacteroidota > Bacteroidia > Bacteroidales > VadinHA17 > LD21. The sequence goes on along the minus strand of JAAYUS010000117.1, from coordinate 2,610 downwards.
TTTATTACGATCAGTACTGCAGTTGATAACTATGGTACTCCAACTTCGGTAATAAAAACTTATAATAATGGGCCCACTGAAACTACGACTAATTCAGATTTTGATAATATAATAAATTCTTCGTATTGGTTGTTGGGAAGACCCAGAACCACTACCTTACAATATATAGGTGGAGGAAATACTATTACCAGAACCGGAACAAGATTATTTAGCTCAACAAGTAATAATCTCACAAGTGAAACCTGGCATTCCGGTACTAATCAGCAAATTGTTAAAGGGTTTAAGTATAATATAAATGGAACACTGAAACGTGACTCAGCAACGGCCAATGGAGTTTATCGGACAAACATTTACTCCTATGAGACTGATAACATAAGGATCAAAACAACCAAAGATCCTTTATCTCATACAACTACAAACGCATACGACAGCTATGGCCGGTTGTATACCCAGACAGATTATCTTAGTAATACCCTTACTTATACATATGACGATATGAGCAGGGAGGCAACCATTTCTTCTACAGTCGGGAATCAAACATCAACTACATTCAATTGGGAAACGCCAACTTCGGTTCCCAAACCTGCAAGATATTCTGTTCTTAAAACAGGAAATGATGGTTCACTGGCTAAAAGCTGGTTCGATAAGCTCGGTAGAGAAATACGTTCAGATGTAAAAGGATTTGACGGAACATGGATTTACACAGTTAAAAGATTTAATCTGAAGGGCCAGGTTGATAGTATATCAGATCCATACTTCTCAAATGGATCACCTCTGTGGAACAGGCATCAATATGATAACTATGGAAGAATAACAAGTCTGAACAGACCATCCGGGAGAAACAGCTCATGGGTCTACAGCAGTAATGTTGTTACAGAAACAACTGCCGGAAAATCTTTTACAAAAACGTATTCTTCTGATGGGACTGTCTCATCTGCTTCTGATGCAGGTGGCACAATAAGTTATACATATTTCCCAGATGGTAAAGTAAAGGCAATTACTGCTCCCGGAAGTATTGTAACCCAGATACAATACGATATTGCAGGTAATCAAACCCAGCTTGTTGATCCAAGTGCAGGAACAATAAACTATACCTATAATGGTTTTGGAGAATTACTGACTCAACAGAATGCCAGGCTCCAGACCACAACAATTACATATAATGCAAATGGTACTATTTCACGAAAAGTAACTCCGGAGGGGACAACCAAATACAGGTATAATTCAAACAAACAACTTGTTAATGTCAATTCTTACGGGACGGTCAGTCATACTTATGGATATGATTCGAAAGGAAGGGTGACATCTGTTATTGATACTATTCCAGGTACTACTCCTTTAACAACATCATTTACCTTTGATACTTATGGTAGAAGCAGTACAATAACCCATCCCACCGGATTGGTTGAAACAAATAACTATAACAGTTATGGTTATCTTTACCGTATAGATGCCGGTGGCAATGCAGTTTGGACAACTTCATCAATGAATGCAAGAAACCAGACAACTGCCGGTCAGTATGGAAACAATCTTTCGGCTGGGTACGGATTTGATAATTACGGATCCCCTACATCTATAACTGCAGGTACAAACAACGCGATTCAGAATTTCACCTATAATTTCAATACAAGTACCGGGAATCTTAACTGGAGGCAGAATAATAATGGCTCTAATCTGAAAGAAACATTCAATTATGACAATCTTGACAGGCTGGATAATGTTTATCAGGGTATATCAAATCCCGTTATGTCGTTAGATATGGCATATGATGGAAATAAAGGAGGGATTACCACAAAAACAGACGTTGGAACACTGTTATATAATGTCTCAGGTAAACCATATGCTCTCAGCAATGTTAATCCTTCCACCGGTATTATTCCATCTATGCTTGACTCTCTTACTTACACATCATTTGAAAGCGTGAGCACCATTTCAGAAGGGAATTACACCGCATCATTTATATACAATCCCGAAGATCAAAGGGCAAAGATGGAGATTAAACAAAATGGGAGTGCCATCCTGACCAGATGGTACCTGGGCAGCTCCTACATAAAAGAAACAGCTTCAGGAGTAACAAAAGAATATACGTTTATTGGCGGTAACGCCTACTCTGCTCCGGTTGTAGCCATTAAACAAAGCGGAAATACCACCTTGTATTATCTTCTTCGTGATCATCTTGGAAGTATCACTCATGTTGTCAATGCTTCAAACGGTACTACACTCTATGAATACAGTTATGATGCATGGGGAAGGATGCGAAGTACTACAAATTGGACAGATTATGCGCCAGGATCTGAACCAATGCTATTTGTTGCAGGCAGAGGCTTTACAGGACATGAACACCTTCCATGGTTCAATATGATCAATATGAACGGGAGGATTTATGATCCATTGACAGGACAATTCCTGAGTCCTGATAATATTATTCAACTTCCTGGTTTTACCCAGAATCTGAACAGGTATGGGTATTGCTTTAACAATCCATTAGTTTACACGGATCCCGATGGAGAACTGGCTTGGTTTATACCTGTAATAATCGGAGCTCTGACAGGTTTTGAAGCAGGAGGATGGATTAGCTCAGGCACAGCAGCGCCTTGGAAATGGGAAAGC
>JAAYUS010000116.1 GCA_012517605.1 Bacteroidales bacterium | reverse complement strand
CCCGGGTTCAAACAGTCCATCCGGGTATAAAAGCGAAGTAGTGCTGACAGACACCAGGTCGAATATTGAAAAGCCGTTCTCCATTTATATGAACAATATTCTGAAATACAAGGGCTACAGGTTTTACCAGTCATCATATGACCAGGATGAAAAAGGAACAGTACTTTCTGTGAACCACGACTTTGCCGGGATGATGGTGACTTACACAGGTTATGCCCTGCTATTCCTTTTTATTGTTCTTTCGCTTCTTAACCGCGATTCGGTTTTTCATAAGGTAAATTCAGGTTACTGGAACTCGGCTCTCCGTAAAAAGGCTCAAGCTCTGCTTCTGTTCATAGCTATTGCCGGATCGGGCAGCTCTGCTGCACAGAAACTCGTTGCAGACCCTACTGTTTCCGAGGAGTTCGGAAACATTCTGGTTCAGGATCAGAAGGGGCGGACAAAACCTCTTTTCACTTTAAGCAATGATATCCTCAGAAAAGTTGCACGCGAAAATAAATTTGAAGGTCTTACGCCAATGCAGGTCTTCCTCGGCATTTATTTCGATTTCAATAACTGGAAGAATGTCCCGATGATCAGGGTCTCCAATGGTGAAGTGCAGAAAAAGCTGGGCATAAGAGGAAATATGGCTTCATTCAATGATATTGTGGACATCGACGGTGACGGATTCTATAAGCTGGCCGAGGATGTGACAAAGGCATATTCAAAGTCGCCGGGTTCGAGGGACAAAACCGACAAGGAGATCATGAAAGTTGATGAAAGGATCAATATAATATATATGATCTATACAGGCAAATTTCTTAAGATATTTCCGCTGCACGACGGATCTCATAACTGGGGCACACCTGAGGATTCGTTCAGACAAGCTCTCAATAAAGCTGATTCATTATATCTGAGTAATATAATGACGCTGTTTGCAGAGGCCCTGCAATCGGGAAACGAGAGCCAGGCATTCCAGATAGCAGGTTCGGTGAGAGATTACCAGAAGAAATTTGCAGCCTACGAACTGCCTCACGAATCTAAACTTAAGGCTGAATCGATGTACTACAAACTGATGATTTTCGAGCGGCTTTTCCCGGTTTACGCAACAATAGGAATATTGATGCTTGCAGGGCTGATCATAATGCTCATGAAAGGGAGAAAAAACTTATCCATGTTTGTCAGGATACTAAGCTGGATATTATTTGCGGGGTTTGTATTGCACACCTTCGGCCTGGGTCTGAGATGGTATATTTCGGGCCATTCACCGATGAGCAACGGATATGAGTCGATGATATTCATATCATGGGTGACACTTCTGGCAGGGTTTATATTCAGCAGGAAATCGCCTCTTGCCCTGTCGGCAACGGCTGTCCTGGCAGGACTTACCCTTATGGTTGCACATCTTAGCTTCATGGATCCGGAGATCACAAATCTGGTTCCGGTGCTCAAATCATACTGGCTGACACTTCATGTTTCGGTAATAACGGGCAGTTACGCCTTCCTCGGACTTGGAGCGATACTTGCAATAATTTCAATGATACTCATAACCCTTTCAGGCAATAAGAACATTGCCAGAGTATCAGCCACGCTCGACGAACTTATTGTAATCAATTATAAATCGCTTACAATAGGGCTATACCTTCTTACAATTGGAACATTCCTTGGCGCAGTATGGGCAAACGAATCATGCGGACGGTACTGGGGATGGGATCCTAAGGAAACGTGGTCGCTTATCACAATCATAATATACAGCCTCGTCATACATTCACGCCTCATCCCGGGGATGAAGGATATTTACTCCTACAATCTGCTTGCTTTATTTTCATTTGCTTCAGTGCTCATGACTTATTTCGGTGTCAATTACTATCTGTCGGGGTTGCATTCATATGCTGCAGGCGATCCGGTGCCGGTTCCGGCGTTTGTCTATATTGCAGTTCTTGCAGTTGCAGGGCTGTCGCTGGCTGCATATGCAAAATACAGGAAATGGGAAAAAACAAAGCCCTCCCTGTCTGCTGCAGGAAAGGCTTAGCTGTCTGGGTGGAAGATGGGATTCGAACCCACGACCCTCGGAACCACAATCCGGTACTCTAACCAGCTGAGCTACATCCACCGTTTCCGGGGTGCAAAATAAGTCCAAAATTTCTATTTAGCAAAATTTTGGTTTTAATTTATGCAGCTCTTTTTCTATTGCTATCTTTGAGCGGTTAAAAAAACGGGAATCCACGGGATACAGGCAGATTTATCCGAAAAATTCAGGAAGATTCCGGAAAACCGGCAAGAAGATTGAAAAAGATAAAACTCATTGACAATATTTCCGGGCTTCAGCTTTTCCAGCTGATGAGGTTTCTTATCTTTTTCATAATAAGCATAATATTCACTAAGAGCCATCTTACTCGCGCGGAAATCGGATCGTGGGAGATGTTCATGTTCATCGCCGGACTTTTAAGTTTTTTCTGGGTGACTGGAGTGATCCAGTCGTTGTTGCCGCTGTATCACAGGAACAGGACATACAGGAAAACCGGGGATAACGGGGAGGGAAAATCACCGGAGATTTTTAACGCATTTATCCTTCTCTGTCTTTTCAGCCTTCTGTTTTTTGTGCTTGGACATATTGTAAAGTACAACTTCTCGGTATTCAAATATACGGGTAATGTACCTTATCTCAACCTTCTTCTGCTTTACATACTTTTAAGCAGCCCGGTCTGCCTTATTGAATATATATATCTCCTTAATAACCGGTCGTACAGAATATTTCAGTACGGAGTCTATACATTTTCGCTGCAGCTTATACTGGTTGTCCTTCCTGTCGTTCTTGGCAGGGGCATCATCTGGTCGATTTACGGACTGCTGGCGGTAACGGCGGTCAGATGGATTTGGCTTATAATACTTCTTGTCAGGTATGCCGAGATGAAGATATCTCCTGAATTCATGAGGGAACATCTTTATCTGGGAGCGCCCCTGATACTTACAACGCTTATAAGCGGATCGGCACAATACACAGACGGGATTATAGTATCGGCGGTGTACCGCGATCCTGCCATGTTCGCATGGTTCAGGTACGGAGCAAAGGAATTTCCCCTTGTCCTTATGCTGGCAAGCGGTCTTAATGCAGCCATGCTTCCGGAGTTTTCGACAAGAGGCAGGATGAAGGAATCGCTTGCCAGAATAAGGGCCAAGTCAAAAAGCCTTATGCACATCTGCTTTCCTTCAACAATGTTCATAATGCTTTTTGCCCGTTGGCTCTATCCGCGCATGTTCACCCCTGAGTTTCAGAAAAGCGCCGATATATTCCTTATCTATTCCCTGCTTGTTATCCCCCGGCTTGTCTTTCCCCAGACAATAGTTGTGGGACGTAAAAAGACACGGATAACGCTCATTGCTTCGCTTCTGGAGCTGGGACTTAACATCCCCCTGAGCCTCTGGATGATAAAAATGGGGTATAATATCGTTGGCGTTGCGCTTGCAACATTTGTTGTATATCTGGCAGGCAAGGTCTTCCTGATTGCTTATTTATGGATTAAAATGAAGATCAGGCCGGAAGAATATATCCCTGTCAAAATCTATCTTTTGTATTCATCGCTTCTTGCCCTTTTGTTCGTACTTATTGACCACAGGATAATTGACATACATTAGCAGGTTGAGATGTTTCCTCGTCACGTCGCGTGCAGCAGGGATTTTCTCCGGATTTTTATTTATGCAAATCTGATTATATTTGCCCTTAAAATTACAGTGAACACTCAGGTTCACAAATATTAACTGAAAATAAAAATCATCACTTGTTATAATGCAGATCATCGAAGTAAGGTCAGGAAAGGAGAAAAAGGAATTTCTGAATTTTCCAAAACGTTTATACAGCGGCGATCCGAACTGGGTATGCATGCTCGATCAGGAGGTTGAGGCAACTTTTGATCCCGGAAAGAACCATCTCTTCCGCCAGGGAGAGGCCTGCCGCTGGATACTGAAGGATGAAAAAGGAGTTACCATAGGAAGAATAGCCGCATTCATCGATAAGGTGAGATCATCGGTCTACAGACAACCGACCGGGGGGATAGGTTTTTTTGAGGTTATCGACAACAGGGAGGCAGCCTATGCACTTTTCGATACGGGTAAAAACTGGCTTGCCGCACGGGGCATGAAGGCCATGGACGGACCTATAAATTTCGGTGAGAACGATACTAACTGGGGATTGCTCGTGGAAGGATTTGTACAACAGGGATTCGGCATGCCTTATCACAAGAAGTACTACAGGGATTTCTTTGAATCATACGGATTCAGGAATTACTTCGAACAATATTCATATCACAGGGAAGTCTTCAATGAAAAAGGAGAGATTGATTTCCCTCCCAGGATAATGAAAATAGCAGAGTGGCTGACAAAACGGCCCGGCTATTCATTCAGACACTTTGAATTTTCGAAAAAGGAAAAATTCGTGAGCGACTTTGTCGACATTTATAATTCCACATGGGCTGTCTTCAAGGAGGATTTCACGCCAATCGACAACGAGCTTATAGATGCTTCATTCAGGAAAGCAAGGGCAATTATGGACGAAGAGCTAATCTGGTTTGCATATCACAATGAAAAACCTATTGCTTTCTTCATTCTATTCCCGGACCTGAATCAGATAATCAAGCCTTTCAAAGGCTCTCTTAACCTGTGGAACAAGATAAGGTTCGTGTGGGCAAAGGCAAATCATAAAATGACAAGGATGCGTGCTATAGTTGGAGGAGTCAATCCTTCATACCAGAATTCAGGAATTGAATCTGCAATATTCTATCAGATTTATAAGGTCTGCCAGCGGAAACCATGGTACAAGGAACTTGAACTTTCATGGGTGGGCGATTTCAATCCCAAGATGATTGCAATTTACGAGGCACTGGGTGCAAAAAGTGCAAAAAAACATATAACCTACAGATACCTTATGGATGATAAGGCCGAATTTATCAGATATAAGGATGAGATGGCTGCAAAACATAAAACCACCAACCCTGAAAAACAGGAGCAATAATATTTTTCATTATCAATTTGTTTTTCAAATATTGTTGATTAATTTTGCACTCCCTATTTGCGGGATAAATTAAGTTAAAGGAAAAATAATAAGACAATGAAACAGGGTATACATCCGAATAATTACAGGCTCGTAGTTTTTCAGGACATGTCGAATGGTTCTTCATTCATGACAAGATCAACGGCCCCTTCCAAGGAAACCATTAAATGGGAAGACGGCAACGAGTATCCTCTTATTAAACTTGAAATTTCAAATACCTCACATCCGTTCTATACAGGTAAGATGAAACTTGTCGATACTGCAGGAAGGGTTGACAAGTTCATGAACCGTTATAAGGATCATGTG
>JAAYUS010000115.1 GCA_012517605.1 Bacteroidales bacterium | reverse complement strand
CGGGAAGAATATAGTTTGCATGTAAATTCTTTTTCAGACATGAAAAAAACTATCGAGCTGCTTACCCTTTTTCAGCCGGTAATGATAGAAAGAAAGTATTAGTGCCACGGGAAGCACTGAAACAGCAGCAATAAGCGACCATCTGAGATCCGTTATTCCATGAAAATAATTGTCAAGGATCAGCTCGGTCAGAATTGTCAGTCCTGCAAGGATTATCAGCGCTGCAGCAATTATGTTGAATCCTTTGAAGCGGGCTTTTTTATAGAGTAATACTATCAACCATACTGCAAATGAAGATGATATTGCGAGAGGCAGGCCTACTGGAAAGAACCAGTCAGGCCCTGTATCAATCAGGTCAAATGCAAGAAGCGCCAAAAGTACTATAATCATCAGCCCTGAAAAAAATAAAAACATTCTGGTTTTAGCGAAAAGTATCAAAGTCAGTGTTAACCAAAGGGCAAGCACCGATACATCGGAATAAAGTGACCAGTCGAGTTTCCTGCTTATCAGAAGGTCGACAATTGTGCATACCGCTATTGATGAAAATGTTATTATTCCGCCAAGTTCCCATAAATGTTTCCTGTTCTCTTTCTTGTTAGAAGTTATAATATCCGAAGGATAGTCTCCCTGAATGTTTTCCGGCGAATTCTTATTGCCTGGCGATTTGCCGCAAAGGGGACAAACTGTAATCCCGTCCTCAAGCTCAACGCCGCAATTTATGCAAGTATTCATACCTGGTTGCTTTAATTGTTATTCAAAATTTTAACATGTATCCCGTCTTTGGTGAAATGACCCAGTATGAGCCGCTCAAGTTCACGAGAACGGCTGATATTTGAAAAACAGATAATCAGCTTATCCTTATATGAAATTACGCCCGCGCTGACTTTTACCGAAGTATTTGGCGGGGGAGGAATAAGGTTAAAATAATCTGTCAGTTCTTCCATTTCCGGAGGAAGAGACACTGAACCAAGATTTGTGAAAGTCCCTGTCAGTCGTTTAGACCCAAGGCCTTTATAGATTGCCGAAATTGCCATTTTCTTTATAAAAAGGGGAAGAAGCCTGACAAACAAGAGCTTCTCATAACTTACATTTGATGACAAAAACCTTGAAATCTGTTTAATATCACTGCTAAGCTGCAATTGATGATGAACCGTCCTGAGTATTTCATCAAATGTGAAGGTTCCAAGTCGCAGGTCTATTTCCGGCATTACAAACAGTGAAAAATTCCGCATTGTCCTGCTGGGCAGTTTGTTTCTCATGTTGACGGGGACCTGAACTCTAAGGACTTTTTTTATCTTTCTCCTGTTGTTTTTCCTGGAGGATACAAATATTTCCTGTAAGGAATAATGATAAACCGAGACAAAATACTCAGTAAGTGATACTTTATAACGCCTGGAGACTTCGAGCATCTCTTTCACACTTACCTCGGCATTGAGTGTCCTCAACCTTGGCTTATCATTAAGCCTGAAAGGAAGATGCCATGCCTTTAATAGCTTTTCAGGAGCCGGCAGTTTTTGGAAGAATTTATTATAACCATCCTCATATTCCTCTTCTGTTACCTGTGTTTCGGGAAGCATTATATCGCCGGTCACACTGATCGGCTTCCCTGAAATCTTAAAATAAGTATAAAGAAGAGATTTGAGATATTCCAAGGCACCACTGCCATCAGTCAGAATATGAATAAACTCAACCGAGATTCTCTTTTCCCTTGCCAGGATCCTGTATAGGACTTCATTTTTTCTTCTTATTGCAAAGGCGGTACATGGAATTGCTTCTTCTGCCTGTATTCTTGGCGGGAGATCGTTTAACTCAAGGAAATGCCAGAAAAATCCGCTTCCGAGCGATACGCTGAAATATGGAAACCGCCGTGAGGTTATCTCAACAGCCTCCTTCAGTGCCTGATATCTCACAGGCTCTTTAAGTACTGCAGTGAGCCTGAATACCAGTGTCAGGTCTTTTGACATGATAGCCGGAAAAAGTTTCGCGGCATTATCAAGTTTCAGCCAGTTCTTGTTGTGAATTGATTTTATTTCTATGGATTTTATGTTATTAATTTTTTATAATTAACCGGGCTGCTTTGAATGATTTTTAAAGAAGGACCAGATTACTTCGCAGGCATCAATATCCCTTGACGTTCTTCCGATTACCGCTTCGGGTTTATACTGGATCCCCCCCGGCCATGTATGTCCGCCGCCTTTTATTTCATAAAGAACCACGTCTGTTCCCCTTGTCCCGTTCCCGTAATATTTCCTTATAACTCTTGTGCCATCGCGTGGATCCCTGTCGGGTTCTTCTGTTACCACAGGCGTGCCGGAGCATTTATTCCGGGATACCCAGAATTCTATTGATTTTTCGGTGGACAATATTTTCCCTAATTTAACCTTGCCGCGACGTACATAGATCTCGCCGCCATCAAAGGGAACAAGAGGGTCTTCAACATTATTAACTGCCAGTACTGACACCGGATCTGCGGGTGAACAACCCGGATAAAGCATAAAGGGAATATTACCGTCTACAGGAGCAATAGCAGTAATTTTATCAGATAGCTCACAGGCCAGGCGGTAAGACATTATTGCCCCGTTTGATATTCCTGTCACGAAAATCCTGGAACGATCCGCGTTGTAATGGCCGGTCATATAATCAATCAGAGCGGAAATAAAACCTACATCATCTATTTCATTCCTGAAGGCTCTGTCGTTTGCCTCCTCATCAATCCTGCCGTCATTCCAGCTCATCCCTATTCCATCGGGATAGACAACTATGAATTTTTCCCTTGCTGCAAGCTTTTCAAATCCCCTGCGAGTAAGGATAACCATGCCCTTGCTGGTGCTGCCCCGTCCATGCAGGGCAATTACGACAGGCATCCTGAGGGATGTGTCATCGACAGAAGGTTTGTAAATCCTGAACCTTCTTTTCAGTCCGTCATGAATTAAAACGTCTCTCTGATCTCTTGCAACAGGAGCAAGGAATGAAATAAGAGCAATTCCGGCCAGAAATACGGCAAATGCAGGCAATCTTGATTTCTTTTTTGATCTCAACCTGGTTATTTTCATCAATAAATGCATTATCACCCTGCCTCACAAAGGTTATTCCGGGCCGGAATGATTGTCTATACAACTTTCATATTAACAGGATCCCAGCTTATTATCTTTTTCTGGAAATAGCTGTCGTTGCAGGCAAGTGTCGGGGCTGCTGCCCTGAATCCGAATTCCGGACCTTCAACAACAGGCTTGTTTTCCCTTACGCCGGCAAAGAAATTCTTAAAATGCTCAAGGTGCTCATCATAGCCTTCAGGTGCAACATAACTTACTTCGGGTTTTACAGGTCTTTTTTTATCATCAGCAGACCATTTCTGGTCATACTGTTTCATAAGTTCTTCCTGCATTGCCTTCGGATAAGTGTCAAATGCATCCCATCCACCTATTCCCGGAGCTTTCGACATTATGCTGTTTGTTATTTTGAAACCATTGTCAAGCATTTCAATTACACCCTCGCTGCCGATGAAACGTGTTATTCCCTTGTCGCCCTGACCGCTTACGAAGTTAACCCTCAGCATAACCTGGAATTCGGGATGTTCCTTGGTTTCGGGATAATGCATTATGGCGGTCATTATGTCGGGAACATCACGTCCGTCTTTCCAGTAGCACAGCTGACCTGATGCAAAAATGGTCTTTGGCCCGATTGAGTCTGTCATCAGATGTATCCCTGAAAGAAGGTGAACGAAAAGGTCGCCTGCTACCCCGGTTCCAAAATCGCGGTAATTCCTCCACCAGAAGAATTTCTTCGGATCCCAGCTCATCTTCGTCATTCCTTCCACATAGCGGTCCCAGTCAACAGTTTGTGGTGAACCGTCTGTCGGCATTGTATATTCCCATGCTCCAAGAGCATCGTGCCTGTCGAATGATGCCTCTATGCAGTTAAGTTTGCCTATCGAACCGGCTTTAAACAGTTCCTTTGCCCTGGCATAAACTATGCTGCTTACCCGCTGGCTGCCTACCTGCATTGTCTTGCCGGTTTTCTTCTGTGCTGCAATGACCTCCAGTCCCTGGCTTATCTTGTGTACTACAGGCTTTTCACAGTAGACTGCCTTGCCAGAATTAAGCGCATCAATTGTGATCCTCGAATGCCAGTTGTCGCTTGTGGCAATTATCACTGCATCAATGTCCTTTCTGTTAATAAGTTCACGGTAATCCTGTGTCGTATAGACATTGTTGCCGTATTTTTCCCTGACCCTGGCAAGCCGGCCCTTGTAAAGATCACAGGCGGCGACAAGTTCCACTCCGGGCACTTTCAATGCGGAGTCGGTATCGACATTGCCCATGATGCCCATGCCTATAGTGGCAATTCTTATCTTGTCATTGGGGCCTGCAGGAAACACCCGGTTAAATGCCGGTGTTTCATTTTTTTCCGAACCTATTACTTTCACCTGACCTGCTGCGAGCAAAAGGGATGCTCCGCCAAGCTGTCTGATGAATTTCCTGCGTGATGAATGTGTTGTCATGTCTGTTTAATTATGAAAGGTTAATATTAAGTCACGGTGTGGGGCATGCGGCACGCGGCGGACGGGCTGATTACCGATTACCGGATACCGAATACTTTTCTGTTATTTCATATTGCTTATTGTTTTGTACACCCTGTATGAATGTGGTTTAAGAGTTATTTCAAAGCTTCGCTGAGGTGCCGGCTGAATTCTTCTGAAGGGTATTGGAGGCAGAAGGGTTCCCTGGTTTGACTCTCCCGAAAGAAGATCTTCAATTGATGCAACAGGCTGGTCGGCCACAATTTTTACTGTAACCGGTTCATTGAGGAATGATTCAACAATGAAAGTCCCGTTATCATAGCAAAACAGGCTTACCTGCGACGGACCTTCAAGTCTTATGTTGAAGTCCTGTGAAATGACAGCGCGTATCCTGTTCAGCGCTTCCGCAGGAAGCTGATAGAGATCGGAAAAGTTTTCCGGAATTGTCAGCACATATAAATATCCTTTTGAATACTGTGCCCTGTGAAGCATCGGCCATCCTGAAGCCCCTTTTATTGCTGATACTTCCTCCCACGAATCATTTGTAAGATATGTTATCTGTGGAATCAGGATTTCCTGAGGAGCTTTTACTATTCTCCCCCACCCTGCCTTAAAATCGGATACAAGCGCTTTCCTGCCGGTATAGTTAAGCTCAACAATATCTTCAATGCCTTTCCCCTGCAATTCCTTTAACAATCCTGAAGTAATCATCACATTTTGTCCAGCCCAAAGACGTTCCTTAATCTTCTGAACTATCTCCGGATCAAATTTTGCCGATTCGGTAAGCAGTATCATTTTACCTTCTTTCGGAAATACCGGCGAAATGTCCATAGGTATTCCGATCATCCCGAGGTAATTCTGAAGGAAGTCCTCCCCCGTTGCATTATACGGCCTGTAACTCATCACTCCCACCGGTTTCCCAAGCTGCCCGAGGAATTTGTCGACCTGCTCGAAAGTTACTCCCGCAACTCTTGCTATCGTTGATGGATATATTGTCTTCCCGTCAGTGGTTTTATATGGTTTCATCATTGCATCGAAATCGAAGCTTGTCTGGTTTCCCTGCCATGGGGCCCTTGTTCCAAGTCTTAATGGCGATTGAAGCTGTCTGTAGTCGAACATTGTTATTTCAGGCGCTTTGGCAAACAATGTAAGCCAGAATTGTTCTGCATACCGGTCCATATAGAATGCCCCTCCCGAATCGACCCATCCGCCGCCGTTGCGGCCGGGGGCAATGTTTTCAAAATATCTTACAATAAGATAACTTTCATATTGCTGGAGATGCTGGTCGGAAGTCACAGCATCACGGGTTTCAGTGCCGGAATAAATCCCGTCGAACATTTTCGGTTCAGCGTCAAGGTTGAAGCCAAGTCCCTGAAAATGCTCATACCAGTTCGGGTATTTGATCACAATCTTTACCTTGGGATTTACGGCCTTGGCGGGATTTATTATCAGATCGCGGGCGGCTTCGGTCATAAGTTTAAGACGGAAACCGGTCCAGCTCATTTCACCTTTTGCTTTGATGCAATTATCGCATTTGCAGCTTGTAAAGAAGAAATCATCGAGGATGAACTCATCGAAATGCTTTGCGGTATATTCGGCTATTTCCCTTGCCTTCTGCCTGTGTTCGGGATTTGTATAACAGAATGTCTCAAAGTTGTTGCTTTCATCAATAGTATAAGTGATACCTCCTGCAACCTTTAGCCCTTTTGATTTGAAGAATTTAATTGCTGATTCAAGGGTTTTTTGATCAACAATCAGTTTATCACGGTGAGTCTCCAGATAAATCTTGTCAATCTTCACCTGCTGACTTATCAGGTCCCAGGTCTCCTGAAGTTTTTTCTGGTCGGCCATATCACGAACCTCATAAGCCCGCGCATATACTGAAACAGTGAAGTTTTTGTAAAATGGAGTCTGTTGCGAATACAGATCAGGCAACAGTAAAATCAGGGCTAAGACAAACAGAATTTTTTTCATGGAAGGTTATTCTTTTAGTAAGAAGAATTTGATGAATAAATGTACATGAAAAATCCCGATTGACACACAAACGAATAAAAATCCAATCCGTGCGTTGTGGCTCCTTCGTGTTCGTGACACATTCGTAAATTGGAGCAAACAAATTTTATCAAAATGCACAAAACAAGCGGACTGGACGTACACAAAGATACAATTTTTTGTGGCGTTTTCGATGGCAAGAACCATCAGGAAGTTAAGGAGTTTTCCACATTAACCTCGTCAATTATGGCACTGGGGGAGTATTTAAAAAGCGAAGAGGTAGAGGATGTAGCTCTGGAGAGTACGGGAATGTACTGGATTCCCGTTTGGAATATTCTGGAAGAAATGGGATTTAACCTGACACTGGTTAACCCCTATCTTTCGTGGAACCAAACTCGCAGGAGAAACTCGCTACCCGAAAAGCGAAACAAATTGGGAGAGATTTATAGGAGAAAGTTGGGAAAATAGATGACTAAAACCTGTTTTAGCAGTGCTTTTTCTGTTTTACCCCGGATAACAGTCAGATCTAATTAATCAACAACCACCGTGTTTATGCTTTTTCAATTTCACATCCATCCCCTTCGTTGAGTTCTCTTGTTCTCCCCCCCATCCCCCATTGGTTTTGTTTACCCCCCATCCCCCCTATTAGTTTGGTTTACCCCCCATCCCCCCTAAAGGGGGGCTAAGGTACTGTGAAGGAGCAAGTTTGTGTGTTTTGAAAAAATTAAGTTTAATTGGGAATATATTCGGAAACGACAAAAAGAAACAGGTTTTTCTTCATGAATTTTCATTTGTTACTGTTGAAAGGTTGAGCTTTAAAATCAGGTCAATTATTTTATAATCTGCGACTTGACCCCCCTTTAGGGGGGCAGG
>JAAYUS010000114.1 GCA_012517605.1 Bacteroidales bacterium | reverse complement strand
GGTAAAGCCAGAATAACGATCCAAACCAGCAAGTGGAGTTATATCCTTGTCTTCTTTTCCTTCTTCACTTAACTCATTTTATGTGCTGAATAAAGATATCAAACAAATTTAACCTGCCAGATTCATTATTAATGAAAGACAAAAGATAAAAGTCACAGGATAAAAGTAGAAAAGCATGATTTTCAGGTTCTTCACTTTTAACTTTTATTTTTTATCTTCTTCATCCGGAGCGAAGACTGTCAACAGGATTTGCCAGCGCAGCTTTAATTGCCCGGAAGCTTATTGTTGCAAGTGCAATGGTTATGGCAATAAGTCCTCCTGCTCCAAAATGCCACAAGCTTAAGTTTATGCGATATGCATAATCCTGCAGCCAGCTTCTCATGTAAAACCATGACAGATTATTTCTCTGTTTATGGAACAAACCAGGTGATATTGGCGTTTATTTAAACTGTAAAAAGCATATGCCAATATAATTACATGAAAATGGTATTATATTTGCGGCAATAAGCTCATGAAGTTTTTTGCATTGATATTGTCATTTTATATACTCTTTCTCACGGCATTACCGTGTAAAGACGTTCACCATGTATATGCTCAGGATCTTTCTGAGCAGCTTTCAACCCACAGGACAGATAATAACCATAATGACAATGATCATTGCTCACCTTTTTGCACTTGTGATAGCTGTATAAGTCATGTTATCCCTGTCCTTGAAACAATCCGTCCTGAGTGTACCGATTTTACTTTCGCTGAATTCGGAACATATTCAGTTTCATATTGTTCTTCTTTGTTTGCCTCGATCTGGCAGCCCCCGAAAATCAGCTGACTATTCTGAAGCTTCTGATCTTCCATAATATCAGAAAGACCTTGGTTTTAGGATCACCAGAGTGTTCCTGAATATATTTCAAGTAGTCGTTAAATCCCATATTTTGATTTATAAATAATAGAAATTCAATATGATAGGTAAAATAATCACTTTTTCTGTCAGAAACAAATTCATTATCGGGTTATTTGTTCTGGCGCTGATAGGATGGGGGATATATTCTCTTACCAGACTGCCAATAGATGCCATACCTGATATAACGAATAATCAGGTTCAGGTCATTTCTCTTGCCCCCTCCCTTGCAGTCCAGGAGGTGGAAAGCTTTATAACAGCGCCCATTGAGGTAGCAGTTGCCAATATCCCCGACATAATTGAATTACGGTCCATATCCCGCCTGGGTTTATCAGTTGTAACAGTCGTCTTCAGTGATAATGTTGATATATACTGGGCCCGGCAGCAGCTTAATGAACGGCTTAAAGAAGCTGAAGAATCCATTCCTCCCGGGCTGGCTCAGATTTCACTGGCACCGATATCAACAGGACTGGGAGAGATCTATCAGTACCGGCTTGCTGTTGAAAAGGGTTATGAAAAAGAATATCCTCCCATGGAGTTAAGGACATTGCAGGATTGGGTAGTGAGACGTGAAATGCTTGGGACTCCCGGTGTTGCTGATATCAACAGTTACGGAGGTTTTGTAAAGCAATATGAAATAGCCGTATATCCGGAAAGATTGAGAGCCTTGAACCTTACTCTGACAGACATTTTTACTGCTCTTGAAAAAAATAACGAAAATACAGGAAGCGCCTACATAGATAAGAATCCTGCGGCTTACTTTATCAGAGGTATAGGTCTTGTTAAATCTCTGTCAGATATAGAAAAAATAGTTATCAGAACGACTGAGTCAGGTGTCCCCTTGTCTGTTAAGGACATTGCTACGGTACAGTATGGCAGTGCAACCAGATATGGTGCCTTTGTAGTAGATACCACTGAGGCAGTAGGCGGAGTGGTTATGATGTTGAAAGGTGCTAATGCCCATCAGGTTATTGACAATATTCAGCAAAGAATTCAATCAATCCAGAAATCGCTGCCCCGGGAGGTTAAAATAGAACCTTTTCTTATCCGGTCAGATCTTGTGGGCAGGGCAATTGGAACTGTATCAAGAAACCTTATTGAAGGAGCTCTGATTGTGATCTTTGTCCTTGTACTGTTACTCGGAAATATGAGGGCCGGACTTATTGTCGCATCAGTCATTCCTCTTTCAATGCTTTTTGCAGTATCCATGATGAATATTTTCGGAGTTTCGGGGAATCTCATGAGCCTTGGTGCAATTGACTTCGGCCTGATAGTAGACGGAGCTGTTATTATTGTTGAGAGTGTCGTGCACAGGATAACAATGAACAAGCACCATAACGCAGGCGTTACCAGGCTCACTCAGGTACAGGTGGATGAAAATGTTATTGATTCGGCAAAGCGGATGATGAGTTCGGCCACATTCGGACAAATTATAATCCTTGTTGTTTATCTGCCGATAATGGCCCTTGTCGGAATAGAAGGGAAAATGTTCCGTCCGATGGCTCAGGTGGTTACTTTTGCCCTCATTGGTGCAGCAATTCTCTCACTGACATATGTGCCAATGGCTTCTTCGGTTTTTCTGAACAGGGAAACAGAACATAAACCCAATTTTTCCGACAGGCTTATGGATTGGATCAGGAGGTTATTCGACCCCGCAATAAGCTATGCCCTTAATCATAAACTGTCAGTATCGGTATCTGCAATTGTTCTCTTTATTTTCAGCCTTTTTCTTTTCAGCCGGCTGGGCGGTGAATTTATCCCTCAGCTTGAAGAAGGAGACCTGGCAGCTGGTGTCATGACCCTTCAGGGTGGATCACTAAGCCATACAGTGGAGAAGGTGAAAATGGCAAACAAAATATTGCTTGAGAATTTCCCTGAGATTAAACATACAGTATGTAAAATAGGTGCAGGAGAGATCCCTACTGATCCGACTCCCATGGAAACCGGCGATTATATAATCACATTAAAGAACAAGGATGAATGGGTTTCAGCCGAAACAAGGGAAGAGCTTGTTGCCAAAATGGAGGAAAAACTGGTAGCTCTTGCGGGAGTCAAATTTGAATTCCAGCAGCCGATCCAGATGCGCTTCAATGAGTTGCTTTCAGGTTCAAAACAGGATGTCGCAATAAAGATATTTGGCGATGATCTGTATACCCTAGCAAATAAAGCAGGGGAAGTGGAAAGAATAATCCAGACTATACCCGGAGTTGAGGACATTAATGTGGAAAAGGTGACAGGACTGTCTCAGATTCAGGTTGAGTACGATCGCGACCGGCTTGCACAATATGGAATTTCCGTCAGTGACATAAACTCAGTTCTGCGGGCAGCATTCGCAGGAAGCCAGGCCGGAGTGGTATATGATGAAGAAAAACGTTTTGGCCTGGTAGTCAGGCTTGATAAGGATTACAGGAATAATCTGGAGGATATAAAAAGCCTTTCGGTTTCACTGCCCGATGGTCATCTTATTCCTCTTGAACAGGTAGCTGACGTATCAGTAAAATCAGGTCCGGCCCAGGTTTCCAGGGAAGACACAAAACGCAGGATAACAGTCGGATTCAACGTCCGGAATCGTGATATTAAAAGTGTTATCAACGATGTCACAGAACAAATAAATCAGAAAATACAACTTCCGACAGGTTATTATGTTTCCTACGGAGGTCAGTTCAGGAACCTGGAGGCTGCTCAGAAACGCCTGTCGGTGGCAGTGCCTGTCGCTTTACTCCTGATCTTTATCTTGCTGTATTTCACTTTCAATTCGGTAAAGCAATCATTGCTGATCTTCACTGCAGTGCCTATGTCAGCCATTGGAGGTGTATTTGCCCTATGGATCAGGGGAATGAATTTTTCAATATCAGCCGGGGTAGGATTTATTGCGTTATTCGGTGTGGCAGTACTCAACGGGATAGTACTTATTTCCGAGTATAACAGGCTTGAGATGGAGGGTGTGTCCGATATATACGAACGCGTGATTAAAGGATTGAGAACAAGGCTCAGGCCAGTGATCATGACAGCTGCAGTTGCTTCACTCGGATTCATGCCAATGGCATTATCAACCTCAGCCGGTGCTGAAGTTCAGAAACCCCTTGCAACAGTGGTGATAGGCGGACTTATTACAGCCACGCTGCTTACCCTGGTAATTCTTCCTGTCTTTTACATCTTTTTTACCTCAGGCAGTCATAAGGTAAAAGCCGGCAAACCCAAAAGAATTATTGCGCCGGTTCTTATTATTTTACTGGCAGGCTCATTTCATGCTGACCTGAATGCACAGGAAGCAAGGAGGATCAATTTGCAGAACGCTATCCGGACTGCACTTGACAGTAACCTGACGGTAAAATCAGCAGGTTATACGGTTGATGCGAACAAGGCACTTAAAGGGGCCGCATTTGATCTGCCAAAAACATCCTTTGATGG
>JAAYUS010000113.1 GCA_012517605.1 Bacteroidales bacterium | reverse complement strand
GATGATTTTAAATTGTTTCGTATATTTTTTTGATTATCTTTGCACCCACATTTTAAAAAAGTAGGTTAAATAAAAGCGTAAAAATTTAATGGCAGTTAGAATCAGATTAGCTAGGAAAGGCCGCAAGAGAAAGGCCTTCTACCACATCGTGGTAGCTGATAGCAGGTCGCCACGTGATGGCAGATATATTGAAAAGATCGGATCATATAATCCGGTCACTAATCCCGCAACTATCGAACTCGATTTCGATAAAGCGCTGGGTTGGCTGCAAAATGGCGCACTACCTACAGAAACATGCAGGGCTATCCTCTCATCAAAAGGAGTTCTTATTAAAAAGCATCTGCTTGAAGGAGTAAAGAAGGGTGCTTTTGATGATGCTGAAGCAACACGCAGGTTTGAAGCATGGATGAAGCAGAATGAAGAGAAGCTTGAAGCGAAACGCGCAGGCCTTGAGAAATCAAAGGATGACGAAATCGTTAAAAAGCTTGCTGCTGAAAAGAAAGTGAATGAAGCCCGTGCCGCTGCTCTTGCTAAAAAGCAGGCTGAACTGGCTGCCAGGGAAGCAGCTGAAAACCAGCCTGAAGCAACCGCTGAAGAGGCCGCTGCCGAATCAACAGCTGAACCCGCAGAAAATACGACCACGCCAGAAGAAACTTCAGGGGAAACTGCACAGGAATAAACCAATGAGTCATAAGGATTCTGAATCCGTTGACTTACAAACCTCATATATTGCTTGGGAAAATATCCAGGGTGAACGGATATGACGGTTCTGTAATAATCAGGCTGGAAAAGGTCTTTATTGAAAATCTGCCCGAAATGGAATCGGTTTTCGTTGAAACAGACGGCAAACCGGTTCCATTTTTTATTTCATGGGCAGACTACAACGGCTCCGATACTCTGAAGGTCAGATTTGAGGGTTATGAGTCGGGTGATAAAGCCGGTGAATTCACAGGCTGCAGGGTTTTCCTGACTTCCGGTGACGGGAAAGTGCCGAAGGCAGACCGTTCCCTCGACATAGAAGGATTCAGGGTGTTTATTCCGGGATCTGAATTCATCGGCACCATAAGTGCTATCATTGAGAACCCGGGACAGGATCTTATCAGCATACTTTCTCCTGATGGCAGGGAGATCCTTGTTCCATTACACGATGATTTTATCACCGGCATTGACCGGAAGAAAAAGATAATAAGGCTCAGCCTTCCTGAAGGGCTGCTTGATCTGAACTGATCTTCTCCCTCTGTTTTTGATCTGAATTCCTTTTTCGTGCAACTAAACGGAATTTAATCCGTCTTTAGTTACAAATGCCTTTAATTTAAACCAGAATAAAATGAAAAAATCAATCTGTTCAGCAGTGTTCCTGTTAAGTTTAATACTTACATCATCCATCGCATCGGGCCAGTCAAGAGAAACGAGGGATGTACTGGGATTTACAAGTGTCGGCTTCGGGATTTCCGGCGAGCTGTATATTAAAATCGGTCCAGAATTCAATCTCGTGATGGAGGGCGACAGGGATGTACTTAAGGATATCGAGACAATTGTAAGGGATGGTAAGCTCATCATAAGGAAGGAAAACTGGCGCCTGTCTTTCAACAATGAAAAGGTTACAATAAACCTTACAATGCCTGAGCTCGAAGGCGTTGGCGTTTCAGGTTCCGGGAAGGTTGAGATCCTGGATAAGATCGTCGCAGATGACCTGGATTTCGGAGTCAGCGGAAGCGGCAAGCTTATCACATCTGGTCTGGATGTCGACAGGTTCGTTTGCGGGATATCCGGATCGGGCGATGTAATCCTCGGATCAACCGGAAGCATCGACAGGGGTGAGATATCAATAAGCGGCTCCGGAGGCTTTTCAGGCGAGGGAATCGAAATTGACGACCTTGAGGTTCATATCTCGGGAAGTGGAAACTGCAGGTGCTGGGCAGGTGATAACCTTGAAGCCTATATTTCGGGTAGCGGCAACATAACTTATTCGGGTAATCCGAAAGTGGATGCAAAAGTTTCAGGATCAGGCCATGTTAGATCGAAATAGCGAAATTATTTTCTGATAATTTTGATCACACCGTCATCTTCGACCTTTATTACGGATGACGGCGTTTTTATTTCTGTATCCCACTGCCTGTGTTTCACAACAAAATCGGCAGATATTAAAATTTCTTCACTTATTTCAGGGAAGCTTCGTGGGGAAGACTTATCGCTGATGTTGGCCGAAGTGGAAACTATGGGTTTCCTGAACCTCGTTATAAGTTCATTGCAGAAATCGTCGCTGCATATCCTTATTCCCACCGATCCGTCGGAGCTTAAAACCGCCGGAGCAAGGTTTTTCCCTTTTGGATAAATTATTGTAATTGGCTTGTCGGCTACTTCAAGAATGCCTGCTGCAGCTTCCGGAATGCTTTCGACATACCTTTCAAGCATCTGGAAGCCGTTTACAAGGATAATAAGACTTTTGCTCTCCTCACGCTTCTTTATTGCAAATATCTTCTCCACAGCCTGCTGGTTTGTGGCGTCGCATCCCAGTCCCCATATCGTATCGGTGGGATATAAAATTACCCCTCCATCCCTCAGTACTTTCAATGCTCCGTTTAAATCTTCCCTGTAATCCATCAGTTTAGTATGTGTCTGTCTCAGAATCTAAGTCTCAATTTTCCGATCCTGGCCTTCAGTTCTTTTATCACTTCAACTTCTTTCTCAGGAGTTTCAGCTTCGAATGTAACGGAAAACCTTACATATTTTCCTGCATCATCCCACGGAACAGTGGATATAAGGGCTTCCTTAATCAGAAATTCCGAAAATTCTGACGCAGTGTTGAATGTTCTGCCATCCTGAGTCCCCGACGGCGCTTTTACATAGCAATAGAAAGTCCCTCCGGGTTTTTTTGCAGTAAACCCTGTTTCGTTCAGTGCTCCGACAAGGAGATCAAACCTCCTTGAATATTTTTCTACAGTTCTCTTTGTGATTTCGGGGTTGTTCAAGGCTTTAATACCCGCCTTCTGGATAGCCCTGAACTGTCCTGAGTCGGAGTTGTCCTTCACGGTCGCGAATGCCTTTACAGCTTTGGCGTTGCCGCAGATGAAACCAATCCTCCAGCCAGTCATGTTAAAAGCTTTTGAGAGGGAATGCACTTCAATGCCGACCTCCATGGCGCCCTCGACTGACAGAAAGCTGAGAGGCTTGTTCCCGTCATAAGTCAGAGCTCCGTATGCGGCATCATTGACAACAACTATATTGTTATCCTGTGCAAATTTCACTACTTCGGAAAAGAAGTCCCTGGTTGCAATGGCTCCCGTGGGGTTATTTGGGTAATTTATATAAAGAAGCTTTGCTTTTTTCAGGACAGGCCCGGGGATGTTTTTCAGATCTGGAAAGAAGCCGTTTGACTCGAGCAGCGGAAGATCATACACTTCACCACCCAGATATTTAGTGTAAGTAGCGGTCACAGGATATCCGGGTACTGTGGTCAGCAGAATGTCGCCGGGATTTATGAAACAGATCGGGAGCATGGCAAGGATAGGCTTTGATCCGATTCCATGGATTATGTTTTCGGATGGCACAAGGCCTTTGACTCCATATGTCTTTTCCATGTACATGGCGGCTGCTTCCTGGAATTCGGGGATCCCATTGTCGGCATACCAGCGGTTTGAGGCTTTGCCGGCTTCATGCGAAAGTTCATTTACAACAATTTCGTCAGCTGGCCAGTCGGGTTCGCCAACACCCATATCGATAAGTTCCACTCCGGGATGGGCGATCCTTGCGGCTGCCTTTGCCCTCTTTATAAGTTCAAACTTGTATATGGCTGTTGATTTGCCGAAGTTCATGCCTCCGAGCCGTTCAGAGATCTTGTCGTCAATAAAGCTATTCATCGAATTAATTATAGAAAAATGTAATTACGTTATTGCCGCAAATGTAATAAAAGAAACTTGAGGTTCGGATATTGGGGGTTATTGTTCAGGATTTTCATGGAACCGCTCCGCGGTTTCTTCCCATGATTTCCCACCACAGGCACGTCATCCTGTATGAGCAGAAGCTGTGCCAGCGAGACGTCTGCGAAATGAGGGATCTCCCCCAACTGGCAGGGATCTGAAATGCATATCTTTACCTGCAAAATGGAAAGGAGCACAATACCTTTCCTTCGGTCTTCATAAATGAATATCTTTGAATAACATGTTCCACCCTGTTAAAACAATAACAATGTTAAAGAAGATAATCTTATTTGCAGTCGCCTGTATCTTGCTCAACCCTGCTGCCAGTTCGCAGGAATCTCTTAAATACCAGCTTCCTCCCGATGAAATTGTAAAAATTGTCGATGCCCTGGCAACACCTGCGGTATCGGTAAGCCCCGACAAAGCGCTGATGCTCTTAATTGAACGACCGCCATTGATCACAATCCGTGAGCTCAGCGCAGAGGAATTAAGGCTGGCCGGTCTGAGGATAGATCCCTCCACAAACGGTCCCAGCCGGCAGACTTTCAACAAAGGCTACAGGCTGATGGATATCAAAGGCACAAATATCCGGGAAATATCAGGCATGCCTTCCGATCCTGCCCTTGGATACCCGATATGGGCGCCTGACGGGAAGAAGTTTGCATTTACAAACACTCTGCCGAACAGCATTGAACTCTGGGTAATTGATGTCACATTGCTTAAAGCCGAAAAAATTGCAGATAATGTGAACATGATCTTTGGAAATATGATAAGCTGGCTGCCCGGTAGCAAAGGCCTTGTTTATCCTGTAATCGATCAGGCAAGGGGTAAAAAGCCTGAAAGAAGCCCTGTACCTGACGGTCCTGTCGTCCAGGAGAACCTTGGGGAAAAGGGCCAGGCCCCGACATATCAGGATCTGCTTAAGGATCCGGTCGATGAGGCCTTATTTGAATTCTTTGCAAAATCACAGCTAATGCTTTGGGACGGAACAGGCAACCATAAAATAGGCTCGCCTTTCCTTATAACAGATGTGTCTCCATCGCCCGACGGCAACTATCTGCTGGTCTCCAGAGTAAAACGTCCTTTTTCATATACTGTGCCATATTATAATTTTCCTGCCATAACCAGTGTCTGGGATATGACCGGTAATGAGATCAAAATCCTTTATGAAAGCCCTCTCATTGAAAATGAACCCAGGGGTTACGACATGGTTCTTCCGGGCCCGAGATTCTATGAATGGCGCTCCGATAAACCTTCAACAGTATACTGGGTTGAAGCTCTTGACGAAGGGGATATTAAAAAGGAGATGGAATTTCATGATCAGGTGTATGCTCTCGATCAGCCATTTTCAGGGGAACCTGTAAAACTTGCAGCGACAAAACTCAGGTTCGGCGGCATAACCTGGGGAAGGGATGATTTTGCGATAATTACCGAAGAATCTTCAAAATCAAGGATGCGGATTGTAAGTTCCTTTAATCCGTCTGCTCCTATGTCGGAAAAGAAAAAAATCCACGAATTCAACAGCGACGATGGCTACAGGAATCCCGGGAGATTCATTACAGACCGGAATGCTTACGGAAGAAATACACTCCTGTTTACAGATAAAGGGAAGTCTCTGTTACTGTCCGGAACCGGCGCCTCACCTGAGGGAGACCGTCCTTTCCTTGATAAATACAATATCCTGACCGGGAAGACAACAAGGCTCTGGAGATCGGAAGCTCCTTATTATGAGATATTGTCGGATGTTCTTGATATTTCAGGAGGGCTTATTTTAACAAACAGGCAGTCGGTATCCGAAGTTCCAAATTATTTCATAAGGAATCTGAAAAACGGAAAGATAACACAGGTCACCTTATTTGAAAATCCTTATCCACAGCTTGCCGGAGTCAGAAAAGAGCTTGTCAAATACAAGAGGAATGACAGCCTTGATTTGTCCTTTACCCTTTATCTTCCGGAAGGATTCACAAAAGGGAAGGATAAATCTCTGCCGACGCTGCTGTGGGCTTATCCGCGCGAATTCAATGATCCTTCCGCAGCTGGTCAGGTAAGTGGCTCGCCATATATGTTCACGAGGATAAGTCCTGCCTCTCCCCTTGTGTATGTCACACAGGGCTATGCAATCCTTATGGATGCTTCTTTTCCCATTGTGGGAGTTGGAGGGAAGGAGCCGAATGATACTTTTGTCGCGCAGCTTGTGGCGGATGCGGAAGCTGCTGTCAGGAAGGCTGTTGCCATGGGTGTCACCGATCCGCAAAGAGTTGCTGTAAGCGGGCATTCATACGGTGCATTTATGACAGCCAATCTTCTGACACACTGCAGGTTGTTCGCCGCCGGTATTGCCGAAAGCGGTGCCTATAACAGGACTCTTACCCCGTTCGGTTTCCAGAATGAGAGAAGGAGTTACTGGGAGGCCCCCGACATTTACAACACGATGTCGCCATTCATGAATGCCGGCAAAGTAAAGGACCCGATACTTCTTATACACGGGATGGCCGACAATAACAGCGGGACATTCCCCATCCAGAGTGAAAGGTATTATGCTGCTCTCAAGGGGTTCGGTGCCACGGTAAGACTTGTACTTCTTCCTTCGGAAAGTCATGGATATGCCGCCAGGGAATCAATACTTCACAAACACTGGGAAGTCCTTAACTGGATGAACAAATATGTCAGGGATAAAAAATAAAGAGGAATGATCTCATCAGGGCTTTTTTTTGTCTGAAAAGTACATTACATTTGATATAGGTTTTGATCAGGGTTCTTTGCAGCGGAATATTACGAGGTAGGTGGACTGTCTTTAAATACTATATATTATGAGCAAGTACATTTATTTAACCTGCACGCCTGAAGCCCTTGTGGCTTCGATGCTTCCTCCCGAAGGATTTGGTATGTATCTTTCGACCGGGACCAAGAAGCGAAACAAAAGCCAGACCATCTTTTTTGAGGTTGATCTTGAAAAGGTTGAGCATCTGATTGATATGGAAAGCCTCAACAGGAGATGCGTTGCCAAGGAAGACGGGAGCCCCAAAAGTTCCGTTTATCTTTCAGTGTACAGAGTGCTTGAAACAATTCCGCTTGATGCGCTTAAGTCCCTTTATCTTACCACTGACCACGGGTGCGTTCTGGAACTTAAAAAGGCACCATATGATAAAAGCAGGGAGGCAAGCAAGGTACTTCATCTCTATCAGGAGCTGAACCCTGTTTCTCCCCTTGTTGCCAGTGAGCTCCCTCCTTCAGTATTCCTGAAGAGGCTGACCGACGGGTCTATTCCGATAGTTCTTCCAAAGCTCTTTTTCGTTGAGCTTAAACTGGGCGAACTTGCCACAAATCCATTGTACGGATCAGCTGAACATCTTCCTTACCAGAATATAGGGCATTTAAGGGATTGCCTCGAGATCCTCAGAGGGGAGTATGAAAAACACATGAAAACTGTTCAGAGGATCTTTACAGGAGAACTATTATACAGGACAATTGAAACCGGTTTCTATGTCGGTGAAAAGGATGATATTCTGTTTTACCCTTATCCCGGCATGAAGGAGCTTGAAAATACAAACTACGAGTTTTTCAGGGCAATCTGACAGGTTGGACGGAAAGGATTTCAGATACATAAAGGTTGCCGGTGTGGTCAAATTCTGAGCGACCATATTAAGGGAATGATCATTTAAGCTTTTTTATCATTTCACAGGTGTTTTTTTTATTTGCATAAATAAAAAACTGAATTAGTTTTGTACCGGCAAAATTTTTCGTTTTCTAAACCTATTTTTCTAATTAAAAACAAATATCATGATTAGTAGTATTTTTTGGATTGTGCCGGTCTCAGCACTCATAGCATTGCTGTTTGCCTGGATCTTCTACCGGAATATGAAAGCTCAGGAAGAAGGTACCGACAGGATGAAGGAGATCGCGGCTTATGTCAGGGAGGGGGCAATGGCTTACCTGAGACGTCAGTATAGTGTTGTGATAAAGGTATTTCTTATACTTGTTGTCCTGCTGAGCATACTGGCATATTTTGGGATCCAGAACCCGTTCGTTCCGATTGCATTCCTCACAGGAGGGTTCTTTTCGGGTCTTTGCGGTTACCTTGGGATGAAAACTGCAACATTTGCCTCGAACAGAACCGCATGGGCTGCATCAAAATCACTTAACAAAGGTTTGCAGGTTGCTCTGAGAAGCGGCGCTGTAATGGGTCTGGTGGTTGTTGGTTTCGGCCTTCTCGACATTGCATTATGGTTCCTTATCCTCAACGGTTTGGTTTTCACTCCTGAGAATATGGAGAGCGGGCTTAAATTCCTGGGATTGACATTTGTTCATGCGGGTACTACTCCTCATGAAAAACTTATTGAGATCACCGCTGTAATGCTTACCTTCGGTATGGGTGCATCAACGCAGGCGCTCTTTGCACGTGTTGGCGGCGGTATATTCACAAAGGCAGCTGACGTTGGCGCGGACCTGGTTGGTAAGGTCGAAGCAGGCATTCCTGAGGACGATCCCAGGAACCCGGCAACAATTGCCGATAATGTTGGTGATAACGTAGGCGACGTTGCAGGTATGGGCGCTGACCTTTATGAATCATATGCAGGTTCAATACTTGCAACGGCTGCTCTTGGCGCTGCTTTACCAGCAATAAGTGGAGATGCTCAGATCAAGGCTGTGATTGCCCCGATGCTTGTATCAGCAATAGGAATTCTGCTTTCCATAGCAGGCGTTTACCTTGTCAGGACTAAAGAATCTGCCACTCCCAAAGCCCTTTTGCGCGCACTTCTGCTGGGTACCGGAGGTAGTTCTGCATTTATCCTTGTAGTACTTGCCGTTATGGCGGGACTGGATTGGATTACATGGGGTGTATTTGGTTCTGCAGTTTCAGGCCTTGTAGCCGGCGTTATTATCGGTCAGTCAACAGAGTATTTCACATCCGACGGGAACAAACCCACGCAGGGTATCGCAAAACAGGCCCAGCAGGGCCCAGCAACCGTTATTATTGAAGGTATTGCTGTAGGCATGTACTCAACATGGATCCCGGTTGTTACAATAGTTGCAGGTATTATTGCTGCTTATGGCTTTGCCGGTGGATTCCAGAATTTTGCAATGGGTGTTTATGGTATAGGTTTTGCCGCTGTGGGTATGCTTTCAACACTTGGCATAACTCTTGCAACTGACGCTTTCGGACCCATCGCCGATAACGCCGGTGGTAATGCTGAAATGTCGGAACTTCCCAAGGAAGTAAGGGAAAGAACAGATGCTCTTGATGGTCTTGGAAACACGACAGCCGCAACAGGTAAAGGATTTGCCATTGGCTCTGCAGCTCTTACAGGCCTTGCCCTTATGGCAGCCTATATGGAAGAAGTGAGGCTTTGGCTTGGCAGACTTATCGATAAAGCTCCGGATGGTTTCAAGCAGATCGGAGACACCCTGTTCTACAGCAGCACTGTACCGCAGGTTCATGATGGTCAGACAGCAATCAATATTACAACCGCAACTGTAAAGGATTTTGCAAACGCTTATGATCTTTCACTTTTCAACCCGATCCTCCTGGGTGGTGTTTTCATTGGCGCAATGATGGCATTCCTGTTCAGCGCCATGAGCATGCAGGCTGTTGGTCGTGCAGCTGGTAAAATGGTTGAAGAAGTACGCCGCCAGTTCCGCGAAATTCCCGGTATCATGGATGGCAAGGCTAAACCTGAATATGCAAAATGCGTTGAGATATCCACGGCTGGTGCACAAAGCGAAATGCTCGTTCCTTCTCTTGTTGCAATAATTGTTCCCACTGTTGTTGGAATTATCTTCGGAGTGGCCGGAGTAGTAGGTCTTCTCGCCGGTGGTTTGAGCGCAGGATTTGTACTTGCCAGTATGCTTAACAATGCAGGTGGTGCATGGGACAATGCCAAGAAATATATCGAACGCGGCAATTATGGCGGAAAAAGAAGCGAGCCTCACAAAGCTTCAGTCGTTGGTGATACGGTAGGTGATCCTTTCAAGGACACTTCAGGCCCCGCCCTTAATATACTTATCAAACTTATGTCGATGGTATCAGTTGTTCTGGCTGGCCTTACCGTTGCATGGAGTATTCTGGGCTAATTCATTTAAACATATTTTAAAAACAGGGTGTCTTTTACAGGCACCCTGTTTTTTATTCCCTTTCGCTGAAAAATTTAAATCTTTAATTAACGTAAACAAACTGGATAGTAT